>NZ_JAJNQM010000027.1:0-38140 GCF_022227785.1 Ectothiorhodospira lacustris
TTTGCATGCTGGTGAGAAACACCCCCACGGGCGTGGGGAAGACCGATGGTCTTTTGGTCGTGTGTCTTTTTTGGCAGAAACACCCCCACGGGCGTGGGGAAGACCGCCGAGCCCTTGCCCGGGCGTCCAGGTCAATGGAAACACCCCCACGGGCGTGGGGAAGACTCAGGGGAGAGGACCGGCGCGGCGCAGGGGGCGGTAACACCCCCACGGGCGTGGGGAAGACTTTATCTGCCCTTCGTCACACGCAAAAAGAAGGGAAACACCCCCACGGGCGTGGGGAAGACGGCCGGTTCACTCGTCAGTCAGCGTGCTGTTGAGAAACACCCCCACGGGCGTGGGGAAGACACAGGATCATGCTGGCCGGATTTCCCATCCGTAGAAACACCCCCACGGGCGTGGGGAAGACCCTTTCCAGCATCAAGCTGCGCAGCCCCTGGTAGAAACACCCCCACGGGCGTGGGGAAGACCCCCTTACCCGCAACAGGGGGGTATCTGTTTCAGAAACACCCCCACGGGCGTGGGGAAGACGCCGGGATCTCGGTGCCGTCCAGCAGGGTGAGAGAAACACCCCCACGGGCGTGGGGAAGACCGGAATCGATACCTGTCACGTCGACTCGGATCAGAAACACCCCCACGGGCGTGGGGAAGACGCGGTAGTCGCTGGAACACGCGCATCCACGTCAGAAACACCCCCACGGGCGTGGGGAAGACAACCCGTCCGCCCCGAATCCGGCGTTTGGCACGGAAACACCCCCACGGGCGTGGGGAAGACGATCTCCGCTCCGCCTGGGCCGTGTCAGCACGAGAAACACCCCCACGGGCGTGGGGAAGACACCCAACCGCTGACCGGAGTCGATCAAATAACAGAAACACCCCCACGGGCGTGGGGAAGACGCGTAGGCATAGACCCAGGTGTCCAGCGGCTCGGAAACACCCCCACGGGCGTGGGGAAGACTCAGTGAACCAGATCCCGCGCATGACCTTCCGGGAAACACCCCCACGGGCGTGGGGAAGACTGCCAGCCGATGGGTCGGCGCCGGTGTAGAGGGGAAACACCCCCACGGGCGTGGGGAAGACACCCTGGCGAAGCACCCGCCCATGCGGACTCAGGAAACACCCCCACGGGCGTGGGGAAGACAAACGAGAGGCCGCAACGCTAACGATGCGCTAAGAAACACCCCCACGGGCGTGGGGAAGACGACTGAAAACCACCAGCGTCTGCGGTTGCTTGGGAAACACCCCCACGGGCGTGGGGAAGACAGCACCGTATAAGGCTCTTGCGGAGGCGGGACGGAAACACCCCCACGGGCGTGGGGAAGACTGCCCTGGCCGTCGCGGATGTGATGGACCTGCGGAAACACCCCCACGGGCGTGGGGAAGACTGCCTGCCGATCATCCGGGGCGCTGCCGAGGCAGAAACACCCCCACGGGCGTGGGGAAGACGGTCGGCGCGTTCGATGATCCAGTCAGTCAAAGGAAACACCCCCACGGGCGTGGGGAAGACTCATGCCGCACCCCGCCGCCGGCTCCGGATCAGGAAACACCCCCACGGGCGTGGGGAAGACCGGCTGGGTGGCATCCTTGACGCCGGACGTGAGGAAACACCCCCACGGGCGTGGGGAAGACCGCCGGGAAGTCTACCCGGGCGGGGGTGGCCGAGAAACACCCCCACGGGCGTGGGGAAGACAGGCCACGGGCGGCAACGTCGAGCAGATGGCCGGAAACACCCCCACGGGCGTGGGGAAGACAGATGTACACCCTGACGCCGGATCAGGTGGACAGAAACACCCCCACGGGCGTGGGGAAGACCCAGCGGCGGACGACTTCTTCGGAGGTCCGCAGGAAACACCCCCACGGGCGTGGGGAAGACTTTACGAGCGGACCGCGATGACCGATCTGCAGAGAAACACCCCCACGGGCGTGGGGAAGACAATGACCTGCTTGCCTTCGCTCTCGACCAGGAAGAAACACCCCCACGGGCGTGGGGAAGACGACGGCGCCGGCCTGCAGCCCCACCTGGAGGCGGAAACACCCCCACGGGCGTGGGGAAGACGGCATCGCGCTATGCGGTGTTCTACGCCCATGGAGAAACACCCCCACGGGCGTGGGGAAGACCTGCTGACGATAGCAAACGCTACGCAATCGCAGGAAACACCCCCACGGGCGTGGGGAAGACGGAAGGACTCCGGGGTGCTGGTGGAGCTGGTGAGAAACACCCCCACGGGCGTGGGGAAGACAGATCAGAAAACGCCTTGACAACATCGGGGCCAGAAACACCCCCACGGGCGTGGGGAAGACGGACTGAAGACCAGACACCTGGGGCGATCCAAGGAAACACCCCCACGGGCGTGGGGAAGACCTGATGCGATGAATAATGGCGTGGGCAAGGGAAGAAACACCCCCACGGGCGTGGGGAAGACCTTCAGGCTCGCGTAAAGCCAGCGGAGGAAGCGGAAACACCCCCACGGGCGTGGGGAAGACCGCGCAGATGACTCAAGACAAGGCCCGCGATTAGAAACACCCCCACGGGCGTGGGGAAGACTCGCTGGTGGTGACGGACGAGCAGGCGAAGAAAGAAACACCCCCACGGGCGTGGGGAAGACGTGATGCGAGATCACAAAACCGAGTGGCTGCCGAGAAACACCCCCACGGGCGTGGGGAAGACTTCACCGTCCACGGTCCAGATGCGATGTGCACAGAAACACCCCCACGGGCGTGGGGAAGACCGCGCTGCTCTACGCTGCGGTTGAGCTGGGAGAGAAACACCCCCACGGGCGTGGGGAAGACACGTCTCGGCGATGACGGTCTACGTCGGCGGCGGAAACACCCCCACGGGCGTGGGGAAGACGTCAAAAGCCTGGAACCACGGCTCGATATCCAGGAAACACCCCCACGGGCGTGGGGAAGACGAACTCCAGACTGAATACCCAGAGGCTGATGTAGAAACACCCCCACGGGCGTGGGGAAGACGGGTGCAACATCAAAACAGGTAACTGTCCTGCAGAAACACCCCCACGGGCGTGGGGAAGACCCTGCAAAGCTGCCATGTCTGGAACCTCTAAAGGAAACACCCCCACGGGCGTGGGGAAGACTAGCCGAGCAGCATCAAGAAAGGCTTAATGAGAGAAACACCCCCACGGGCGTGGGGAAGACTCTGGATCAGTGGACATACCCACCCCTTGAATAGAAACACCCCCACGGGCGTGGGGAAGACCCTGGTTCGGCGATGACGAGCCCGTGTGGCGCGGAAACACCCCCACGGGCGTGGGGAAGACCGATCCGGGCGGAAGCGGAACCACAGCCGCTGAGAAACACCCCCACGGGCGTGGGGAAGACTAGATGCGAGGATGAATCTGTTGGAGGCCCGTGGAAACACCCCCACGGGCGTGGGGAAGACACCAACAAATTGTTAAGGAACCAGGCTACAGATACAAAATGTGCCAATTACGCCGATACAAGGGTTTCGATCACCAGCTGCAAACCCGAGATGTTCATCATCGGCTTTCGGGGCGGGCCGATGGTTCTGATCTCGTAGCCGGGAGGCTGTGGCAGGGAGCGGAACATCACCAGCCCTGACTCGGGCGGGCAATGCTTGTAAAGGTACTCGATGACCGTGGTGGCCACCGAGTCCTTAACTCCAGAGACGAACACATTGGGCCTTGGTTCGATGAACCAAAGCTTCATCCGTCCCCGCACGGCGGGGGGCAGGTCATTTGCGACGACGACGAGCATTGCCTCCTCCGAACGTATCCTGGATGTCTTCCCCGACCTTAGCCAACAAGTCCATCTCGATCACCCGCTGACGGAACGCGGCCGATACCTTGTACTTGTCGTAGCGACCAGCCAAATCACGGGTGAGCGAAAAAGCCAAGTCGATACACAGTGACTCCTTGTAGAGATCGGCCAGGTCGTAGATGAACGGCAGCGGGCTACCGGAATGGATGAAACCGATGTGCGGCGAGTAGCCCATGCTGTGCACCGCCGAGCAGAGGATGCCGTACAGTGCCGCATTGGTGGCGGTCAGAATCTGATTGGTCACATCACCCAGTTCGAACTTACCCGGCGTGAACTGGCGCCCCTTCCATCCGACTTGATACTCCTCGGCCTTCTGCTGGTACAAAGCGCGTACCCGATAGCCTTCCATACCCATCATTTCCTTCAGGCTCTTGCCCTGCAGCTCGGCATCGGGAAAACGCCGGGCAAACATCCGCCTCGCTACTTCCAGCGACTTTTGCGCGTCCGATGCCAGCTCAATCTGCTGCTTCAGGTTTCGGGTATCGGCCGTCGGTAGAAAGCCCGCCGCATAGAACAGCAGGCTATCCTCTCCTACCCAGCAGATCGAGCAATTGGCCGACACCGCGGTCTTGACCGCATCATGGGTAACCGTGGTGCCCGGCCCCAGCAGCAACGCATTGAGTGTTGCCACCGGCAGGGGCACTACGTTTTTGTCGGCATCAATCCACTTGATACTGCTGTCGTCGATCTCCAGACGGCCGCGCTCCAGGTACAGGAACGGGTACTTGTCCTTCACTTGGGGCAGGGAGTCGCGGGTAACCTTGACGAACAGGCGTTGCCCGGTGGTCATCTTAGTCCTCCCATTTCTGCACGGTCACCTGACGATCACGGTACTTCTTGTGTGGGCCGAACTGCAGGGGCACGTCGTTGAGAGTCAGCACCTCGCCTTCGTGCTCACCCTGCAGCACCCGCAGCGCGAACGCACGCTTCTTTTTGGCCGCCAATGCCGCACCGACCTGTACAGCCTGCTCGGCGTTAGCGAAGCACCCTTGGTAAACGAACTCGGTAGGCACGCAGTTCTTACGGCCCAGATACAAGTCCCAGACTGGATTGATCAGCGCTTCGGTTACCGCCTCGACCTGCCCGACCGGTGCCTGCAGGATCACGGCATAGGCCATGTCCTGCAGGTAGTAGCGATAGGTCATCTTGGTGCCACCGCCGACCGCCTTCTTGCCCTCGCTGGTCTTCGGGATCA
The DNA here is from genome assembly GCF_022227785.1 of Ectothiorhodospira lacustris. NCBI lineage: Bacteria > Pseudomonadati > Pseudomonadota > Gammaproteobacteria > Chromatiales > Ectothiorhodospiraceae > Ectothiorhodospira > Ectothiorhodospira lacustris. The sequence continues at coordinate 4,994 of NZ_JAJNQM010000027.1, forward strand.
GCAGAGTCTGCCAGGGGTCCTGGTCGTCATAGCCGCTGCCGACCATGTGGAAGTCGCGCAACAGCGGCAAGCCGTGACGACCTTGCGGCACATAGCCCACCACCTGCATGTCCAGATCAGCCCAGGCCGCCAGCCAGCCGCATTCCTCGCCGCCGGCACCTCGGGCGCAGCACAGCAGCCCTATCACGCCGGACTTGGTGGGAAAGTCGAGACTGTCGCGGCGGCCGAAGCGGGAGTCATGCCCCCAGGACTGCAGTGGCGCCTCCAGCCACAGCAACAGATAGGGATCGTTCATCGCGCACCTCACTGCACATGGCTTTGCAGCTTGGCGATCAGCGCGTCGATGCTGAACGCTTCGTCCTCGCCCCAGTCGTAGCTACCCAGCTTGCCAAACAGCGAACTGTAGAGTTTTTCTTTTTTGTCCAGATAGCCCTTCAGTTCCTTGATGCTCGGCTGTAGATAGCCGCCGTCGCGGCTCTTTGGCACCGGCGTCTCGAAAGGCACCTGCAGGCGCTGGCCCTTGCGTACCAACACACGAGCGAACTCCCATGGACTGGCACCAGACTGGGTGGTCTGCCGGGCATTGGGCACGGCGACGAACAGTGCCTGAGTGAAGGCGGCGATCGCCTTCTTCAGATCTTCTTCACCGAGGGTTTGCACCAGTTGGCCGAGGTCGAGGCTGACGTAGCGGTAGTAGGTCGCCGAGTTGAACTCCAGGCTGCCCATGTGTGCCGACCCCGGCTCGGTTTGAAGGTCGTCCAACGCCGTGAAGAACTCCACCTCGTTACTGACCCGGTGGGTGGAGATGGCGTGGGCGAAGGACGCCGCTGCTTCGACATTCATGTCGGCGGCCTTGGCAACCATGCGGCCAAACAGGGCGATGTCAACCGCATTCACCGCCTCATCGGGTTTACCAATGAGTTTGGCGAGCTCTGCAGCCTGCTTCTTCTGCTCCTTTGCGGTAATTACACCCTCAGAAGAAAAACCATTCTCGTGAAACGCACCGGCAATGATTTCAACTTCTCGGGGGCTCAGGAACAACAGGGTGTCATTGTCGTCGTCAGTGGCGGCTACTTCCTCAACCTCTTGCTCCTTCTTCTTTCCTTTAGCCTTTTTTTCCTCCTTGATAAAGATCTTCTCGATCACTTGACCACATGCCTTGGCCTGTTCATCTGAAGCACCAAGTTCTTTGCACTTGCGCGCAATCAGCAAGCCAATGAGCTTGGTACGAGTTCCCATCGGCAAGCCCAGTTCTTTCATGGCCAAGCGCACTTGACGCTTCCAGCACTGCGAGCTAACCCGGGCGCGGGTCACGCCGCCAACCACGGCGGTTTTCGGCGCGCCGACGTCGTCGCGGTTCAGGCAGGTCACGGGGAAGGACTGCAGGATGTGGTACTCGATGCGGGTGTTGGTGTAAGCGTTACTCATGACGAAGATCCTTTTCAGGCGAAAGGGTTGTCGAGAAGGGGGACGATCTGAAGCAGGCCGCAGCCGAAGGCACGCGCACGGCCGATACCCCGGGCAAAACTGTTGTGGAACTGTGTACGATCGGTGACCTCCAGTTGGCCCTGTACATGAGCCTGGGCAAGGGTAACCAGGTTTTGCTGCTTGTTCTTGAAGCGCAGGACATCAAGCCGATCCACTTGAAGGTGCTTACGGGACACCCTGAAGCCCCAACTCTCCAGGGCACGCTCGCAGAACCAGTCACCGATGGCCTCACGGCCCTTGACCGGCAGCAGTTTACGGCTGGCGCTATCGCGCCGGGTCGGGTTGACGATCACCCTGAAGCGATAGCGATCATGCTCGAGAAAGCTGCCCGCAATCGGCTTGCTCTGCACCTGACCGTACTGGCCATCGATGCACGCGGCCGGTATGCGGTCGGCGAGCAGCAGGATGCGCCGACTGTGGAAGTCGCCACCCTGGTCGGCATAGAGGATGCCGCTGGTCTGGCTGGCGCCTTTTTCCTCGGCACTGCGCACGTCCTCGTAGAGGCTGTAGACCACCCGGTGCAGTGAGTAGGGATCGGTGATCCGCAGCGCCTTGCTGGCTTGGCGGTCGAGGTATAGCATGCCGGCGACCAGGCTCATGCGACCTCCTCCTCGGCACTTGAGGCCTGCGCGTAGAATTCCTGCGCCCATTGCGCCCTGACCTGCTGAGCGTTGAACGAAAAATGTCGCAGTTGCTTGAGCAGGCGGATGTAATCGAGCCCCTGGCCCACCTTGCTGTCAATCAGAGAGAGCAGCGGGCGCAAGATGCGGCACAGCTCGGCCAGATCGTCGCAGGCCAGCAATCGCCGCAGGCGAGCCTTGGCCTGGTCACTGGCGTTTCCGCTCTCGTAGCAGGCCGCCAGGGCACGCCCCAATCTCAGGCTACCGTTGCGCTCGGCCTTTGCCTTGGCAATGGCCGCCGCCACGGTGACGAAGGGCAGGCGTTCGCGCTCCTGGTCCAGCTCGATACCATAGGCCGCCAACAGCTCCCAGCTCTGATATTCGGTCGCCGGGTTATCGGCCCGGCGCAGGCGGGCAGCCATGCCCTTGTTCTCGGCGCAGAGCTTGAGCACTCCGGTGACGAACCGCTCCTCCCGGCTGGGCGGGGCTGTTTCCGGCTGTTTTTCCTGGGATTGCATAGGCTCCATCTCCTTACGCCTCCTGACGCAGATATTGGCTGTTATTAGGTCGGCATTTGGCCCAGGCATCCAGCTGACGTGCGGTTTCCTTCGGGCAGAAGCGGTCATAGGACTGCTGGACATAACCCGCAAAAATCAGCCGCAACTTGCGGCGCTGCTCGGCGCCCTGCTTGTCCGGCTCGCAGGCATCCACCAGTTGCTGAAAATGGCGTTCGCAAAGTTGCCAGAACAGCGTCGAGGCCTGGGCGGCCAGCTTGCCGGCATCCACCTTCTGCTCCTTGAAGAAGGCCATGACCCGGCCATATAGGCCCTTGGCCAGTTCCCCCAGTGCATCCATCTCGGTCTTGAGCTGGGCAAACCACTGCTCGCCGAGCATTCTGCTGTACAGCCAAACCTGGGACTCGACGAAATCGTCACCACCGGAAGCGTACTGCTCCCCGGCATTGCTGCTGACCCGCAATCCACCCGACCAGATAGCGAAGGCCTCGGTCGCGTCGCGGGCACGGTCCACCCCTGAGCGCAGTTGCATGCTCTGAAAACCTCGCGGGTTCCCCTGTTCAATGAAACCCAGCAGTGAAGTCAGTTCGCGCCAAGGGCGCTTTTCCGGGTCAACCCACAATACCTTGGGCTCCTTGCCGGAATGATCGACCGCCACACTGGGGTCACAGACACCTGCCTTGTAACCGGCATGTGCCAGCCCCTCCGAATAGTGCAGGCCGTCCTCGGCCAGCAGACAGAATCGGCACAGCGGCACCAGGCGGCCCATCAGCGACTGCTTGAGATCCTGGGCAACCGGGCAATCCTCGCCCTCCGGCATACGCTCCCAAGGTGCCGTGCCGACTCCGAGTGGGAAGATCATTGCCTGTTCGACCTGATGATCCGTCAATAAATTGAGCCACAAGGTTTCCTGCAGGTTGCTGCCGACCAGGAAGCTGTGCAGCAGCCCCATGTGCGCCACCGCAGGCCCCGGCTTACTGGACGAAGGCTTGCCCTTGTCGTTGCGCTTGTCGGCATAGCCGGGGGTCAGCACCACGCTGTTGTCGGTCTTCTTGCCCGACAGGGCAAAGGCCATCAGGCTGACCAGCAACAGCGCCTTTTCCCCATCGTCCAGCCGGCGTTCGACCTGTCCGTGGCTGAGTACCGTAGTGTTGCCGGTGGAGATCTCCGGCAATACCGCGCCATAGCCCTGCAGAGCCGCTGCGCGGATGGCCGGCATTTGCAGGAACGGCCGTTCGCCATACAGGTGGAAATGCTCATGCCAGCGGTCCAGATAGGCCAGGCAGCTGCGCGCCAGTCCTTCGGCGCCAAGTGATCGCCAGGCCTGTTCATCAGCCGGTGTTGTCGCCGCTTGTGCGATGGCCAGCAGTAACTTCATCAAGGCGATCCGCTGTACCGGATGACCACCGAGACTGCGGTACTGCGGGTTCTCGAAGATTTCCCGAAGACTGACGCGCCCGGCACCGGCAGCCGGTATCCACGGTTCGTGGACCAGATTGAAGCGGTTTTCCATGTTGCTCATCCATGCTCCTTGATCACTCGGTAACCCAGGTCATTGCGATATTCCAGGGTGTGTTTTCGATGCACTTGGGCACCCTGCAAACCGTGCAGCACGTCGGTCTCATCGACCAGTGCGACGCGCAGAATGGCTTCGTCTTGGGCCGGATCGCCCAGATAGAAACAGTGCTGCAGAGCGAACTTGCTCAGCGTATCGATAGGCAGACATTCGGGCGCATCCTGCACGGGCACCGGCACGATCTGACGCATCAGGCTGGCGCTGAGTTCGCGCCAGCCGCGCTTGTCCAGTTTGTGCCGATCCCTGGGCAGCAGCACCTGCCGGCCATCGAGCAGGATCAGGCGCGTCGCCCTCTGTTCCGGCAGTTGCACGGCGGCACGCAGCAACAGCACCTCGTAACTGTCCAGCTCACTGTAGCGGGTCTGCGCCTTGCTTTCCGGCAGGGTATTGCCATCCTGGGCCAGAGTCACCCGTGCCAGTTGGGCCAGCGCTCTGCGACCCTTACGCCGCGGCGTGCCGTTGTCCAGTTCGTGCAACCACCGCGCCATGGCCTCGTCTTCCTGACGCTGGGCGTAGGTCTGCTCGATCAGCACGCGGATATCCTGCGGCAGGCGCAGCGAATCCTTCCCCTGCCAGACCTCGAGGCTGCGGCACAACACATAGGGACTGTAGACATGGGCGCTGCTGCCGAACGCGGAGAACGGTGCAACAATCGCCTGCTGAAGGTCGGGCGCCAGTATCCAGGCTTCGCAACGGGCCGCAGGCTCGCGCAGTGTTCCGGTGTGCCGCCACAGGCGGCCCAGACGCTGCAGCAGCATGTCGGTCGGCGCAAAGCGGCTGACCAGAAAGTCCGCGTCGATATCCAGCGACTGTTCGAGGATCTGCGTGCCGACCAGAATCCGGCCCTGCCTTGTCCTCGCCTGCCAACCACCCTTGCCGAACAGGCTGACCCAGTATTCCTCGATGCGCTGGCGATCCTCGGCGGTAAAGCGCGAGTGCAGCAGGCCACAGGCGACGCCCAGCTCGGCAGCGCGGGCAGCCAGGTCGAGGTAGCGCCCCTGCGCTTCGGCCACGGTGTTCTCGATCCATAGCACCTGCTGGCCGCGGCTGGCCCGTTCCAGGGCCTCGGCCAGAGCCGCGTGCTGCTCGTCAAGCAAGCACGTGTTCACTGAATGGCCCGCTCCACTCGGCACGGGCCACTCGGCCACTGTCTGATGGTGCGGCACAGCGGAAATCAGTGGATAGGAGTCGTCGCTGACTGCAGCGCCCAACAGTTGCCGGCGGCGATCGCGGTTCAGCGTGGCGCTGAGGATGATGACGGTGCAATGCAGTTCGCGCAGCAGTTCGACCAAGGCATTCAGCAGGGTGCTGGTATAAGCGTCGTAGGTGTGCACTTCGTCGAGGATTACCACCTTGCCGGCCAACCCGAAGGCACGCACGAAACCGTGCTTGACGTTCATCGCCGCCATCAGCGCCTGGTCGATGGTGCCGACCGCGAAAGGCGCCAGCAAGCCGCGCTTAGCATGGTTGAACCAGGCACCACCTGGTTGACCTTCCTCACCCATTTCGGTATCCAGAAGCCAAGCCTTGCCGTGCAGCAACAGGGGCCGGTGACGACACTCCGGTGCGAGAATTCCCTTCAGGAACTCGTTGAAGCGCTCGTAAATCTTGTTGGAAGTCAGCTGAGTCGGCAGAGCGAAATAGATACCGCTGGCGTGGCCGCCAGCGAGCATACGGTAGGCGACATACAGTGCCGCCTCGGTCTTGCCCAGACCCATCGGCGCTTCCAGCACATAGACACCGGAACCAGCCACCACATCGATCAACTGCTGTTGGGCCGGGTACGGAGTAAAGCCGAAGAGCCGTTCAAAGGAAAGGTCTGCCTGATAGTCGGGACGGATGAAACCGGCGTCATCCAGTGCGGGTTCGATGCGTTCCCGCCACGACTGCGCAGGGTCTTCGAAGAAAGACCCCGAGCCGATCCAGTCGGCCACCGAAGTCAGCCCAGCCAGCAGGCGCGCCTGTGACACTGATTCAATTAGCGGCCAGTCACTGTCGAGCAACGTCTTCAGCTTGGCCACCAGCGCTGCACGCTCTTGCTGCCAAAGTGGCCCGCCAAAAACATCATCACCCGCCTTGAGGCCTGCAACAGGTGGGGAGAAGCCATGATGCTGACCGAGAATCTCTGCCACATACGGCGGCGCATCAAGTGCCCTCGCAGTCACTTGACTGACCCCGGCATGGCCACCCCATCGTCTTTCTAGATCCGGGTTGATGTTAGGCAGCGGCTCAAGGACTGTCTGCCCTTGGCTGCAGGCACGGCGCAGTTTTTCGTAGAAGCAGGGACTGACCTTGCCAATGTCGTGCCCAGCAGCGGCCATCTCGGTGCCCGGCGGGAACAGGGCGCTACGCAGCACAGACGGATAGCGGGCAATCAGCGCTCGTGCCACCTCGCCGACAATCTGGCAGTGTTCAGGGACCGAGCGACCTTCAAAGATAACCCCGTCAAACCGCTGGTAGGTTTTGGCAGGGCACTTTCCGAAAGGAACCACCGCGCTGCATTCAGAAACCCTGGAAACACGTTTTCGCAACATGAGAATTTCCCTATTCATTGAGCGCAATGTGTCACAACACGCTGTTTTAAGAGAAACCTAGCGATACACCTCGCGGCGATTCCCAAGCTCGACCACCAAGACACGGAACTCATCATCCCGAATCTCGCAGATCACCCGGAATTGACCGATACGGTAGCGCCACAACCCACCCAGCGGTCCGGTCAACGCCTTGCCGGTACTACGCGGATCATGGCGTTGGGCAACCCGGTCGTCCAGAAAGTCCAGGATGCGCCGGGCGGACGGCTTATCGAGCTTGCGTAACTGGTTGAGTGCCGTCTGCGTGTACTTAATCGTCCAGGCCAAGGTCTTTCCTTACGTCCTCGGACGAGTACACCTGCTCCTGCCCCTTGCGGACACGCTCCAGCACCTCGGACGCCAGGTAGTAATCCTCCATGTCGGCCAATCCACGCTCAATGATCTCGCGCAAGTAGTATGCCTTGGTGCGCCCGGTCCTGGTGGCCAGGAAATCCAGCCGCTTTTCGATCTCGGGTGCCAATCGGATGGAAGTTGCCATGTATTACCCTCCCAGTGAATACATGCATTCATCGTATCACCAAATAGACAGCCGCAATTCACCCAGATCGACTGGCTTCACCTGACAATTAAGATTGATCTCGACGCCCCCCCCTGTCGGACGACGAATGAATGCGGGCAAGCCCACCCAGCGGGTCATTTGTGGCTGGACGATCTTTGCTCACCTCCCCCACCGACAACCCCCACCCTCAACAACGGTTCCATCTCCTCGGCCGGCACGGGACGACTGAACAGATATCCCTGCCCCTGACAACAGCCATGCTCGATCAAAAAATCCCGCTGCACGTGATTTTCAACCCCTTCCGCGATCACTGCCATGCCTAATGTCCGGCCCAGCCCGATGATGGCCCGGATGATGGCGGCGTCCTCCGGATGGGCTGCCGGGTCGTCCCGCATGTCGGAAACGAAGGATTGATCGATCTTGATGGCATGCACCGGCAGGCGCTTGAGATAGTTCAGGGACGAATAGGCGGTGCCGAAATCATCAATGGAGACGCGCACGCCCTGATCGTTGAGTTGGGTCAGCGTGCGGATGGTCTGGTCGATGGAACTCATGGCGGCGCTTTCGGTGATTTCGAGCTCCAGATCGCTGGTTTCGAGTCCTGCCGCGGCCAGTGCTCCCATGATGCGCTCGAAAATATCCGGCTGTCGGAACTCGTGCGCCGACAGGTTGACCGCCACGGGCACGATGGGGATGCCACGGGCTTTCCAGGCACGTATCTGCTCGCAGGCCTGTCGCAGGATCTCCGGCCCCAGCGCCTGAATGAATCCGGTCTGCTCCGCCAGGGGAATGAAGCGGCCCGGCGATATCATGCCCCACTGAGGATGTCGCCAGCGCACCAGCGCCTCAAGACTGAGCACGCGACCACTGACCAGATCCACGCGGGGCTGATAAACAAGGTGGAATTCGCCCTGTTCCAGCGCCTGCCGCATGGCCTGGTCCAGTTCCATTCGCTCCTGCAGGGCTGTGTCCAGTTCTCGGGTATAGAAGTGATAACAGCGGCGTCCCTCGGCCTTGGCACGGTACATGGCCGCATCGGCGTGACGCACCAATTCCTCGGGGCGATCACTGTCGGCAGGATAAAGGGCGATGCCGATACTGACAGTGACACATACCCGCAGGGAGTCCAGAGTCACCGGCCTGCTCAGTGCCTCCTGGAGTTTTTCGATGACGGAAATGACACCCTCCACATGGGTCAGCTTGGATAGCAGGAGGATGAATTCATCCCCCCCGAACCGGGCCACCGTATCCCCCTCGCGCAGCAGGGCGCACAGGCGCTGGCTGATCTGTATCAGCAACTGATCGCCCTGGGCATGTCCCAGTGAATCATTGACCACCTTGAAATCATCCAGGTCGATGAACACCACGGCCAGGGTATGGCAATCCCGCCGCGCCTGAGCCAGGGCCTGGCCGATGCGATCCAGCATGAGGGTACGATTGGGCAGTCCGGTCAACGGATCATGGAAGGCGAGATATTCCAGACGCTCGGTCAAGGCCCGCTTATCGGAAATGTCCTCCGCCAGCTTGATATAGTGCGTCACTTCTCCCCGGGCGTTACGAATCGGTGAGATTCTCGCCATTTCCCAGTAAGACTCCCCTGAGCGTTTGCGATTGTTGAATTCCCCCTCCCAGGTCCCACCGTTCCTGATCGTCTCCCAGAGCTGTCTGTATTTGTCTGCGTTTTTCCCTTTGAAGCTCAGCATCCCCGCTCGCTGTCCCTGCACTTCATCCCGGGAGAAACCCGTGATGTCGCAGAAATGCTGGTTCACATATTCGATCACTGCATCGGTATTGGTGATCACCACCACACTGGGGCTTTGTTCCACCGCAAACGCCAGCCGCTCACTCATTTCCTCGGCCCGCTTGCGCTCACTGATGTCCAGACTCGAACCCAGGATCTTGATGAGTTGCCCGTCCGGGCCATACACGGGGGAAGCCTGATACAGAATCCAGCGCCAGCCATCCGTCTTGTGACGCATCCGGATTTCCACACGAAACCGCCCTTCGGGCTGATGCGTGTATTGCTCGAACAGCCGAATCCCGGCATCCCGTTCATCGGGGTGGATCAGTGAGCGCCAGACTTCCATGTCACTGTCCATTTCATCATCCTGATAACCCATCTGCGCCTTGAGTTCCGGGGTCAGGTAGACCTCTCCATTGGGTCGCCACTCGAAAAGGCCCACGTTGCCGCCACGCACTGCCTCCCAAAGCCGCTCCCGGTCCCGACTACCTGTCGTGATGTCCACATCTATGCAGTACAGGCGCAGGTCGCCTTCGGCATGCTGAACCATGACATGAGAGGAGTGCACCGTGATCAGGTGACCCTGCCGATGACGCAAATTGAGAATCTCGGACGGCGGGAGCCGCCCCCCGTTGTCCCGCAGTTGCTGCATGCGCCGGGAAAAGGCTTCCCGGTCATGCTCGGGGATGATGAGATCCTCCAGATTGGCGCCCAATGCCTCACGGGCAGGATAGCCATAGAGCCGTTCACTGGCCTCGTTCCAGTAGAATGCAGTGCCGTCCAGACGATATCCCTGGATGGCGACATCCGGTATGTTATCCAGTAACCGGGTGAGGGCCGACTCGTTGCGCCTCGATACCTCCTCCGCCTCTCGGCGCGCCGTGATATCCCGGTCGTCTCCCGCCACGGCGGCGTTATCCCGCAGGAAGGCCCTGGCCTTCTCGCGTAGACGCTTCATATCCATGCTGACTGTCCGGTCAAGAATCAATCCCCCAATACCACCCGGTCCCGCCCCTCTCTCTTGGCCTTGAACAAGGCATCATCAGCCCGCTTGAGGGCGTCGTCCACGTCCTCCCCCGAACGCAGCAGGGTAACGCCGAAACTGGCGGAAAGCCGGATGGCGGGGTCATCGCCGCCCACGGTGAGGGCGGTGATGGTCTGTCGAATACGCTCCAACACCATGACCGCTTCCTCCGGGTCGGCATCGGGCAGCACGAGCAGAAACTCCTCCCCACCCCAACGGCCGTACACATCGTAACGCCGCACTTCCTGACGAACCGCGCCGGCGATCTCGCACAGGGCCACATCGCCCACCTCATGGCCGAATCGGTCGTTGACCTGTTTGAAATGATCCACGTCCATCAGGGCAATGGCGAGGCGACTGCCCTTGCGGGCGGCACGTTGGGTCTCTTCCTTGAGGCGCTCCATCAGAAACCGTCGGTTGGCCAAACCGGTCAGGGGATCCTGGTTGGCCGCCTGGCGCAGGGTTTCGGTGACTTCCCACAGGTTGCGCTGGTACTGGTCCGAAATGCGGGCGAGCCTTTCCATACGCTTGATCTGTTTGTCGCAGCGCTCGGACAGGGTCAGAGCCTCGTTGTGTTCAAGCAACTGGTAGCCGTCCGATATCCTCAACAGCCGTTCCATGCGCTGATTCTGGCTTTGGATGTGATCGTTCACTTCCTGCAACACAGCTCTGAGGGGATTATCGATATGGGCGGGGTCATCCAGCAGAGCCTGGATGCGCTCCAGCAGGACCTTGCCGTTCTTGATGACCCCGGACTCCCTAGTCATCGGCGGTGGGGAGGATGTGGAACGGGAAGGTATAGTCCTCGCGGAATTCCTCCGCCATTTCCATGACCCGTTCATTGCGGGGGTCGTAGTACCAGTTCACCCGGACTTCCCGGGATTGGGCATGGGCCTCTTCGAGCATGTCGAAGACGTCCATCATGGCCTTCACACTGCTGGTGTTCATGTAGATGAGACCCAACTCCAGGTGCAGGGCGGCATCCGTCCCATCCAGGTACTGCTGAATCCAGGCAAAGACCTGCGCAAAGAATTCAAAGGAATTCTCGGGATAGGAATTGCCCGTCATGTGCAGACGTCCCCGCGCCCAATCGGTGGTGATGGTGGGGGTGGACTGGCTACCGGGTATTTCCAGTTCGTTGATCACTGAGGACATGAGTAAGAATCTTTTTCAGAAAATAATAGTTCAGATGACGGCGCGCAGGCTGAAGAACACCCGATCGTTTCCATCATTGACCGGCGAAATCCTGGCGCACACCGGCTCCAGCGATTTGCGCGCCACATCCACCAGCCCCAGGCCCGCGCCACTGAGCACGCTTTCATCACGGGGTTTACGCAACTGGGCCTTGTAGGCCGCCTTGAGCTCCACCTTGTCCATGGCCGCCAGTTCCTCCACCCGGTTTCGCAGCAGTTCGCCGTCTTCCCGTTCCACCAGGTTGCCGGCCATGATGACGTAACGCCCGGTCTCGTTACGGGCGACGATGACGGTGGCGGAGCCGTCGCGTTCGTCGTAACCCATGCGGGTGACGTAGTGGCGGATGTTCTGGGTCAATTCAATATAGATGCCGAAGACATCCATCGCCGCGCCGGGGAGTGCATTGTCCGCCTCCAGGTAGTTTCTCAGTGCGTTGCCGATCTCTTCGATCAGACTGCGGGAGATGGGACCGTTGAAGCACAGGAGGATCTGATCCTCATTGAACTGGCGGCGCAGGCTGAACAGATCGATATCGGACATAACGTGTATTTACCCCATTGCGTGTTGTCTTGCCGGCATTGCACTGAGTCAAGGCTGGTCAACGCGAAAGGCCAGCACCGTGACGTCATCCCGCTGATCATGCTCACCACGGTAGTCATCCAGGGCCTGATCCAAGGCCGCGGCCTGCTCGGCCATGGGGCGGCGGGCGTGTTCCATGAGCAGGGCCTTGAAGCGGCTCTGCCCCAGCCCGAAGCCGAGATCGCCCCCGGATTGGTCCAGGTACCCATCGGTCACCAGGTAGTAGGTAGCAGTCGGGTCCAACCTGAGCTCGGTGTCTTCATACTGCCCCACCCGACGGTCCCCCAGAGCCCGACGCCCGCCCTTGACGGCCGCCACGTCGTGGCCGTCGCTATGGTAAAGGCTGATGCGAGCCCCCGCATACCGCAGGATACCCCGTTCCCGGTCCACAAACACCATTCCCACATCCATGTGGGTGGCAATGGCCTGGGTGGTCTCCGCATCTTTGAGCATCTCGCGCACGATGCCGTCCGCGTGACGCAGCACGACCGCCGGGGACGCCATGCCCAAGGTATTGATGGCCTGATCCAGGGCGGCCCGGGCCAGCATGGTCATCAGGGCCCCGGGCACGCCGTGTCCGGCACAGTCCACCACACCGATCAGGTAGCGTTCGCCGTCGTTGTGGAACAGGTAGAAGTCTCCTCCCACCACATCCCGGGGACGCCAGAGCACGAAGTGATGCAGCCCCAGCAGATCGGCCATGCGGTTGTCCGGCAGGATGGCCCGCTGGATGAGGCTGGCGTAGTCGATGGATGCCTGGATCTGGCGCTGGGCGGTGGCCATTTCCTGGTTGGCCTGCCGCAGTTTTGCGGTGCGTTCCTCTACTCGCCCCTCCAGTTCATCGGTATGGGTCTTCACCTGCTCGGCCATGCGCCCGAAGGCCCGGCTCAGATCCCCGAGTTCGTCCTTGCCGGGCCTGGGCAACTGGATGTCGTAGCGCCCCTGGGACATGGCGGTGGCGGATTGCTGCAGCTCACGCAGGGGGCGCAGCACGATCCGGTCCACGACCAGACCGAAACTGATCAACAAAATCAGCAACAGCAGGACAACCATCAGCAAACCAACCCGCAGCCAGTTCTCCTGAATCACCCCGGCCGCCGCCAAGTCCACGGCGGTGACCACGTACCACTGGAGTTCGGGGAGGTAGGCCAGGGCCAGCAACTGTTCCCGACCATCCAGGGTCAGCGACAGCAGGGGCACGGTATCGGTCAGCTCCCGGGCCTGTTTCATGGCCTGGGCCAGTTGGGTGCGCTGCAGGGCGTCCGGCAGGCGCTGGGCCAGGGTGTATCCATTCACGGCATGGGTGGTGGTGGAGGCGAAGCTGATCAGTGTCGGGTCCGGATGGGCCTGGATGGCGCCACCGTGATCCAGGATCATCGGCGTCACGCCCACGGGTCGGGTCTGGATGAAATCCTGCAGGAACCCGCTCAGGTCGAGGCCCGTTCCAGCCAGGCCGATGCGGCGTTCGCCGTCCGTCACCAGCACATTGAGCCAGACCCGGGTAGTGCCCAGCGCCACATCCGGATTGACGTTGATGTTGTAGGTGGCTGCCTGCTCCAGGGTATTGAAAAACCAGGCGTCGCTGGGCTTGTCCGGGTCCAGGGTGTAACGGGGCTGATCACTGAAAGGCTGGCCGGCACTGTTGAAATAGTAGTGACCGGTCAGAGCACTGATCAGGAAATAGGAGCTGTCGCGGAAGTCACGGCGATACCCTTCCGCCTCAAGGAAGAACATCGCCCGTTTTTCGCCATCGTCTTCATCCAGCAGCCACCGACGAGACAGTTCCGAGTCAGCCAGACGCGTGGACAGGGCCAGGTCGCGGGAAACGGGGGCCAGAATCTGCTCGCGGTTCAGACGCGTGTAGTGTTCGGCAAAGGCCTCGCCGAAGTACTGACGCACCCCCTCCAGCAGATGCCAACCGATGATACCGGCCGGGACCAGGGCCATCAGGCAGGCCAGCGCCAGGGCCAGGATGGACTTGGCCCTGAGGCCGAGGGGGTGTTTCAGCATACGGTATCTGCTCCGAAGACTTCAGGGCACATCAAAACCTCCCCGTTTCTGCATCAGGGACAGGCACTCGGCAGCCGGCATGGGGCGGGCGTAGAGATAGCCCTGGGCCTGGAGACAGCCCCGTTCACGCAACCACTTGGCCTGGTAGTGGTTCTCCACGCCTTCCGCCACGGTGGTCAATGACAGACTGCGGGCCAGGGCCAGCACGGCCCCGGCGATCAACTCGGCCTCCCCGCCCATTTCCAGCTCCTTGACGAAACGCTGGTCGAGCTTGAGGCAGCTCACCGGGAAACGGCGCAGGTAGGCCAGCGAGGAGTAACCGGTGCCGAAATCATCCACCGACAGGCTCACGCCCAGCGCACACAGGGACCGCAGTATCCGCTCCGCTACCTCCATGTCTTCCATGAGGCAACTCTCCGTCAACTCCAGCTCCAGAGCGTCGGCGGGCAGTCCGGAGTCAGCCAGGGCCCGCTCCACCTGCTCGATGAAATTGGCCTGGTAAAGCTGGACGGCAGAGAGGTTCACGGCCATGGTGAGGTCTTCAAATCCCCGCTCGCGCCATGCCTGACATTGCAGGCAGGCCTTGCGCAGCACTTGCTCACCCAGAGGGATGATACTGCCGTTGGCCTCTGCGCGGGGGATGAAGACGTTCGGCGGGATCGCCCCCCGATCAGGATGGTGCCAGCGCAGCAGGGCCTCGACGCTGACGATCGCGCCGGTGGCCAGATCCACCTTGGGCTGGTAGTACAGCTCGAATTCGTCATGCTCCAAGGCCCATTCCAGGTCGCGATCCATCTGCAGCAGTTCGCTGTGGCGGGACATGATCACGGGCTCGAAGATGCTGTGGCGATGCAGCCGGTCGTCCTTGGCGTTCTGCACGGAAAAGGCCAGATAGGCCAGCAGTTCGGAGGCATCATGGGGATAAGGCGGGCACAGGACGATGCCGATGTTGCCCTTGACCTCGATGCGCCGGGGACCGATCTCCACCGCGGGCCTGAGGGCCCCCAGCAGATCCGCCGCCAGGCGTTCAGGGTTATCCAGGCGGGAGGAATCGAAAAACACCACGCCGAACTGATCACCGTAGATGCGGGCCATGAGGGCGTCCGGTCCCATCAGTTTGCAGAGGCGCGCCGATATCCGGCACAGCAGCTCATCCGCCACCGACTCGCCCCAAATGCGGTTGATGTCGGTAAAACCTTCCAGGTCCAGGAGGAAGACCCCCAGGGTCCGCTTTTCCGATCTGGCCAGAAACAGTAACTGGTTCAGGTGTTCCTTGAAGTGGTCCCGGTTGGGGAGGCCCGTGAGGGCGTCGTGAGAGGCCAGAAACTGAATGCGATGCATGGCCTCCGCATGCTGGCGATGACGCAGCAACAGGCTTCTGGCAACGGTCATGGACAGCAGGAGGGTGAGTATCAGCAGGGCCACGGTGATGCCGAGCAGATTCAGCCATTGACGCTGGCTGTCGGCCTTGATTTCGGTGCCGGTATCGAGGATGTCCCGCACCAGCGCACGCTCCAGTTGATGCAGCCCGTCAATCCGCTCCGACGTCATCTGAAACCAGCGCAATCCACTCAGACCGGCCGGTTTTTGCGTCTCACCCTGCAGGGTGATGGTGGCACGGGCAATCATCACTTCCTGATGGGCCGGCTGTTGCTCCAGGCCCCGGAGCCTGTCCACATAGATCTCGGGCGCAAGCTTGAGAAACTGGCTGCGCTGCAGTTCCTGGATGGCCACCCGCTGCAGATAATTGCGAAAGATGACCGGATCCGGGGTCCGGGCGACCAGCCAGGCGCTGCCCAGGGAACGCTCCCGGGCGGCCTGCTCCTTGAGCATGAGCAAGGATCGGTAGGCGGCCAGAAGACTCAACATGCCCGGGGTGGCGCCGGCATCGGGCGTGGAAGAAGCGATCAGGATCAGGGGGTCAATCAGACGACCATAGGACTCGGTACTCTCGAGGGGATGAAGCGCGTGCCGATCAACCCGCTCGCGGTGGGTCTCCAGACGGGCGGCCCCTTCTTCCAGTTGCCGTCGGAATGCACTCAGGTCGGCACCGGTCACCAGCTGATAGATGGCTTCATCCCGTTGATAGCGACGCAATGCCTGATCCGTGGCGTCCCGGTGATCATCCAGGATCGCACGAAAGTCATTGTCCAAGGCGCTAAGATAGCCGACCGTGCTGCCCCGTTCCGCCTGCAGCGCATGGATCAGGGCCTTGCCGTCCAGGGCCAGTTGCGCCACCTGCACCATACGGGCCCGCTCCTCGTGGCGCTGATGATGCTCTCCGAGGGCAATGGTCGCCATGATCATGAACGCCGTCATGGGTATTGCCACAGTGGCAGCGATGCGTAGCCACAGTCTGTCCATGCCTCCCCCGAATAGTGATAAAACCGCTTGATTCACATGGTACATAATCGCAGCATATCCGAACTATGAATTCACCTTTTCACAACCGTTTATCGAAGAACCTTCGCCACTGGTCAAAATGGGCACGGCGACGGGGCATTGAGTGCTTTCGAATTTATGATCGGGATATCCCGGAGTTTCCCGTGGCGGTGGATGTGTATGCGGGAATCCCCCATGTGCAGGTCTACGAGACCCGCTGGGAGGCGGATGACGCGGCCTATGACACTTGGCTGGACGAGGTCCGTGAGACGGTCGGGGGCGTTTTCGGGCTGTCGCCGCAGGCGCCGGCGATCAAGGTCCGGCGGCGTCAGAAAGGCGCCGATCAGTACGAGAAGACCGGCCTTGAGGGCGAGGAACTGATCGTGCGGGAGGACGGGCTGAAGTTCTCGGTGAACCTGTATGCCTATCTGGATACGGGGCTGTTTTTGGATCATCGTCAAACCCGGGCGATGGTGCGGCAGCGCAGCCAGGGCAAGCGGTTCCTGAACCTGTTTGCCTATACCGGTAGCTTTTCCGTACATGCGGCGGCGGGTGGCGCCTCGGAGAGCCTGACTCTGGATCTGTCGCGCACCTACCAGGAATGGTCATTGCGGAATTTCCAACTCAACGGACTGGATCAGGATCGTCACCGGCTGGAGCGGGTGGATGTGATGCAGTGGCTGGAGGAGGCGCCCCGGCTGGGCCGGCGTTATGACCTGATCGTGATGGACCCGCCCTCTTTTTCCAATTCCAAGAAGATGACGGCCACGCTGGACGTGCAGCGGGATCATGCCTGGATGATCAACCGCTGCCTGGGCCTGCTTTCGGCCCGGGGGGAGTTGTTCTTTTCCAACAACCGACGCGGCTTCAAGCTCTACGAGGACGAACTGGCGCCCTGCCGGGTAGAAGAGATCACCCGGCAGACCGTGCCCGAGGATTTCGGCCGCGGACGCCCCCACCGATGCTGGATCATCCGGCGGTTGGAGGGCTGAAGTTCTGCCCCTCCCCCCTACCGTCACTCCCGCGCCCTCTTTACCGTCACTCCCGTCCCCCCTCTACCGTCGCTCCCGCTCCTCATCTACCGTCACTCCCGCGAAAGCGGGAGCCCAGGGCTCTGAGCCCCTCACTGGATTCCCGCTTGCGCGGGAATGACGGAACGGGTCACAACAAGGAAGTTGGCTGCACCGCTGGATTCCCGCTTGCGCGGGAATGACGGAACGGGTCACAGCAAGGAAGTTGGCTGCACCGCTGGATTCCCGCTTGCGCGGGAATGACGTGATCAATCGCTGAGAGGCTCTGCAAATCAGCGCCGTTTTCCCGTCAGGGAACCCAGCAGCCCCCGCACGATCTGGCGCCCGATCTGAGTGCCCACCGCCCGGGCGGTGCTCTTGGCAGTGGCCGCGAGCACGCTGTCACCTCGCCGGGATGCACCACCGCCACCGCTGCGACGACTGCGCGCCGCCTGCTGGGTGCTGACCGTCGCGGTGGGTTCGCTCAGGGCCGTCTCCGCCTGACGCTGCAGGATCTCGTAGGCGGACTCCCGGTCCACCGGGGCGTCGTAGACACCCGCCAACGGCGAGGCCTGGATCAGCGCACGGCGCTCGGCCTCGTTCAGCGGCCCCATGCGGCTGGCGGGGGGACGGATCAGGGTAAGCTCCACCGGCGTGGGTTGACCCCGCTCGTCCAGCACCGAGACCAGGGCCGAACCAGTGCTCAGCTCCATGATCATCGCTTCCGTATCCAGGCCCGGCTTGGCCCGGAAGGTCTGGGCTGCTGCCCGCACCGCCTTCTGGTCCCGGGGGGTGAAGGCCCGCAGGGCATGCTGGATGCGGTTGCCCAGCTGGCCCAGCACCGGCTCGGGCAGGTCCAGGGGGTTCTGGGTGACGAAATATACCCCGACCCCCTTGGAACGGATCAGGCGCACCACCTGTTCGATCCGGTCGGTCAGGGACTTGGGCGCATCCTTGAACAGCAGATGGGCCTCGTCGAAGAACAGGACAAAACGGGGCTTGTCCGCATCCCCCACCTCCGGCAACTGCTCGAACAGCTCCGACAACAGCCACAGCAGCAGGGTGGAATACACCAGGGGACTGGCCCGGTACAGACGCTCCGCGTGCAGGATGTTGACCACCCCCCGCCCCTGCGCGTCGGTCTGCAGGAAGTCCTCCAGGGTCACCGCCGGCTCACCAAAGAACTGCTCCGCACCCTGGGACTCCAGGGTGAGCAGGCTGCGCTGGATGGCGCCCAGACTGGCAGGGGCAATGTTGCCGTAGGTGCGGCTCAGGGCCTGACGCTGCTCCCCCACCCAGTTCACCATGGCCCGCAGGTCCTTCAGGTCCAGCAGCAACCAGCCGTTGTCGTCGGCCACCCGGAACACAAGCTGCATCAGCCCGCTCTGGGTCTCGTTGAGATTCATCAGCCGGCTGAGCAGGGTCGGCCCCAGATCGGCGATGGTCAGGCGCAGGGGATGGCCCTGTTCGCCGAAGACATCCCAGAACACGGTGGGGGCACCGTGCATCTCCAGGTCGTCCAGACCCACCTGCCCTGCCCGTTCCCGTACCCGGTCGTTCATCACTCCGGGGGCGGCGATACCGGAAAAGTCACCCTTGATGTCCGGCACGAACACCGGCACTCCCAGGTCCGAAAAGGACTGGGCCAGCACCTGCAGGGTGATGGTCTTGCCGGTACCGGTGGCGCCGGCGATGAGGCCGTGGCGATTGGCCATGCGCGGGGTGATGGCCACCGGGTGGCCGTCTGCGGCACCGATCAGCAGGGGGTGTGCGTTCAAGAGCGGTCTCCTTGTTCATGGGTCACGTAGATCAGTCCGTCCACGTCGTAATCCAGTTCCCGGGCCAGCTCGACCAGCCGCCGGACCACATCGGGGTCCAGCTCGGGGCTGCGTGCCAGGATCCAGAGATAAGAACGGGTGGGACCGGTCACCATGGCGTACTGGTAGTCGTCCTTGTCCAGGGCAACGATGTTGTAAGCGCCATGAAACGGTCCGAAGAAGGATACCTTGAGGCGGCCCACGGTGGGAGACTCGATGAAGCGGGCGACCCCCCGGGCCTCCCGCCAGACCTCCCGATCCGGGTGATAGCCCCGGTTGAGCACGCTGATGGCCCCGTCTTCACGCAGTTCGTAATGGGCCGTGACATCGGTCAGGCGACGCTCAAAGGAGTGGTCCAGCCGGGCGATGGAATACCAGGTGCCCAGATAGCGCTCGGCCTCCAGGCCCTGGACCGGCTCCACGCCCTTGGGGATGCCGGTACAGCCGGTCAGCAGGAACAGAAGCGCCAGGAACAGGCACAGACGTGCCCACGCAGACAGGGGGATTCGGGAATGCCCGGGATTCATCAGTTTGCCTCGCTTTCGAACAGGATGCGGTAGGGATGGGCATCGAACAGGGCCTCGATCCTTGCAATGCGCCCTTCCCTGACCTGCGCCCACTGAACCACGTCGACCTTCATCTTTTCGGAGATCTGGACATGGAACACCATGAAATGGCACACGTCGGGGCCATCGACGAACTGCTTGCGGATCTCGATGCGCTGCAGGATACCGCCGGTGAGGGACATGTGTTCGATGAAACGTTCGGTATCATTGAAGCGACTGATGGGGCTGATGTAGCAGAACCCCGGTTCGACCAGACAGTGGCGCGCACGCTCATAGTCATGCCCTTCAATGGCCTGCAGATAGCGACTGACCACCGTTTCCGGGGCCTGATGTTCGGTGGATACCGTCATTGGGTTCAGGCGACCTCAAGCAGTACCGGGGGACGGGACGGCTGGTCCACCTCGGCCAAGTGCCGGGCTAGGCGATCCCGGGCCGCCATAGGGTCATCATCGGCGTCATCGCGGGCCGACCGACGTTTCTCGACGACGGCCTCGGCGGCAACCCGGGCCTCTTCCTGACGCTGGGTCCGTGCGTCGCTACGGGCCTGGGATTCCATCACCCTGGCCTGGGCGGCAACCCGATGATCCTGGGGTGATGGGTCGGCCGGGGCCATGGCGGCGGCGAAGATCACCCGCGCCTTCTGGATCGCCTCTTGCGGGTCGGCAGGACGGGATGTATCAATGGAAACCTCACCACCCACCGCATAGCGGCGACCGTCCGGTCCGGTCTGATAGTCATAGCTGGCGCCGCTGGTCACATAGCGGCCACCGGCAGCCACATGGGCCTGCTCATGGGCGCGGACGTCGCGATCCCGCTGCTGCAGCTCCCGGACCATCTGCTCCTCTTCCGGGGTGAGTTCCGTCACGCCCCGGGGGCGCTCACGCTCGGTCCCGGCTTCTTCGGTGTCCCGGGTCTCTTCCACCGGGCCATCGGGGCCTGCCCGTTCCTCCACCGCATCGAACGCCTCCGGCGGACGTTGGACATCCGGCCGGGTACTGACCCCGGTGGGGACCATGGCGGCGCTGAGGGCGTTGTTGACGTACATGTGAAAAGTCCGGGTACCGGTCTATATAGGGACGCTATCCCGGGCACCCGGGGGTGTCAAGGAAGCAAGGCCCGACCCGCGTGTCGGGCCCGACATGCGGTCTTTGTCTCGTTCATGTTGTGTTCAGGCATTCAGGAGGAAACTGTGCCCGAGGCTGGAGGAAAGATCAGCATCTCCCCGGCCGGTACTTCCGAAACTTGTAGCGAGAAGGAGAATAATCATGAAGACCCTGAACAACAACGTGAGCCGCCGCCGTTTTCTGCAGTTCGGGGCCTATGGTCTGGTGGCCGTCCCCCTGGCAGGCGCCCTGGGCTGGGCCACCGCCGCGCAGGCCGCCGACAAGGTGGATGAGAGCTCGGACACCGCGCAGGCCCTGGGCTATCGCCATGATGCCGCCGGTGTGGACCATCCGGCCTTCGTGGAAGGCAGCAACTGCGCCAACTGTCTGCTGTACACCGATACCGGTGGCGACTGGGGTCCCTGTGCCGTGTTCCCCGGCCAGCAGGTGGCCGCCAAAGGCTGGTGCACGGCCTGGGTGGCGCGGTCGTAGTCGGCCCGTCTCCCCTCATCTCCAACCCTTCTCCCCCAAGGGGAGAAGGGAACTCACCATCAAGCCCCTCTCCGCTCGTGGGAGAGAGGCTGGGGTGAGGGGGAGAGAAAAGGATTTGAGGACAAACCGATATTGACCCACCCAAGGGTGGCTCCACACGCTGAATCATGTAGACTTCCGGGCTGTCTGCCCGCCTTTCCGGCCTGCCGGACACGGGGTGGGGCCCCAATGTCTACATAGAGCAGCTAACCATGGCATCAACCGAACGTCTTTTGTTGAGCGGCAACGAGGCAGTCGCCCTGGCCTCCCTGCACGCCGGTGTGCGCCTCGGCACCGGATACCCGGGCACCCCCTCTACCGAGATCCTGGAAGCCTTCTCCCTGATCGGCGGACCTGCCCAGTGGTCCCCCAATGAGAAGGTGGCCCTGGAAGTGGCCCTGGGCGTCTCCTTCGGCGGCGGCCGCACCCTGGTCACCATGAAGCACGTGGGCGTGAATGTGGCCGCCGACCCCCTGTTCACCGCCGCCTACATCGATCTGACCGGCGGCCTGGTGCTGATCTCCGCCGATGATCCGGGCATGGCCTCCAGCCAGAACGAGCAGGACAACCGCCACTATGCCCGCGCCGCCATCGTGCCGATGCTGGAACCTGCCGACTCCCAGCAGGCCTACGACTTCACCCTGGCCGCCTTCGAACTCTCCGAGCGCTGGCGCGTCCCGGTGATCCTGCGCATGACCACCCGCATCTGCCACGCCAAGACCGAAGTGATTCCGGGTGAACCCCTGCCGTCCGCCATGGAACCCCATTTCGAGCGTGACATCCCCGGCCGGGTGATGATCCCCGCCTATGCCCGTCCAGCGCACCACAAGATCCGCGCCAAGATGGAAGAAATCGCCCGCTGGAACGAAGAGAGCGGTCTGAACCGCATCCATCCCGGCGACAAGTCCCTGGGCATCATCGCCTCGGGCATCTCGGTAATGCATGCCCGCGAGGCCGCGCCCGACGCCACCTTGCTGGCCCTGGGACTGACCTGGCCGCTGCCCATGCAGATGATCACCGACTTCGTCAACAGCGTGGATCGCTGCATCGTCATCGAGGAAGGGGATCACCTGCTGTACGAAGCCCTCACGGTGGCCGGCCTGAAGGTGGAAGGCAAGCCGGAGATGTACCGCTTCAGTGAGCTGAACGTGTCCCGGGTCCGCCGCATCATTGCGGGTGACGTGACCCCCGAGGCGCCCCGTCCCCGCGGCAAGCCCCCGGAACTGTGCCAGGGCTGCTCCCACCGGGAGGTGTTCGAGGCCCTGAGCCGCCTGAACTGCATCGTCGCCGGCGACATCGGCTGCTACACCCTGGGCGTGCTGCCCCCGTTCGAGGCCATGGACACCTGCGTATGCATGGGCGCCGCCATCGGCGTGGGCCTTGGCCTGCGTCATGTGCTGCCCGAGGCCGAGGCCCGGCGGGTGGTCAGCGTCATCGGTGACTCCACCTTCGTGCACTCCGGCCTGACCGGCATCGCCGAAATGGTGTACAACCCGCCGCCCACCGGCCATGTGGTCCTGATCGTGGACAACAGCACCACGGCCATGACCGGACGCCAGGAACACCCGGGCACCGGCCGCAGCCTGAACCATGAGCCCACCAACCGGATGGATTTCGTGGCCGTGTGCAAGGCCATGGGCGTGAAGAATGTCGAGGTAGTGGACCCGCAGAAGGACGAGGCGAAGTTCGAAGAGATCCTCAAGGACATGATGGCCCGGGACGAGCTGTCCGTGCTGATCGCCGAGCGGCCCTGCATCCTGGCGGCACCGCTGATCCGCAAGCTGGAGAAGGCCGAGGAAGAGAAGCGCTGCGCCGCCGGCTGCGCGGCGGCACCGGTGGAATGACGTATCAACCGATTCTGTAGGGGATCATCAATGGCAGTTACCAACGTAGTGCTGGCCGGCCTGGGCGGACAGGGCGTGGTCAAGGCATCCGACCTGCTCTCCACCACGGCCTTCGCCGGCGGGTTGCAGGTCAAGAAGAGCGAAGTCCACGGCATGAGTCAGCGGGGCGGCTCCGTCACCACCGACGTGCGCTTCGGCGAACAGGTCCTGAGCCCCATGGTGCCCATGGGCGAGGCGGACTTTCTGATGGTGTTCGAATCCAGTCAGGTGGACCTCAACCTGGGCTGGCTGCGTCCCGGCGGCGTCCTGATCACTCCGGCGCTGATCCCGGAAGGCGCGCTGAAGAACCGCAAGAGCCTCAACGTGGCCCTGCTGGGCGCCGCCTCCATGGTGATGGATTTCGATGAACAGGCCTGGATCGACGCCATCCATCGGTGCCTGCCGGAAAAACTTCATGCCGTCAATGAACAGGCCTTCGCCCTGGGGCGCAGGCTGGGGGCGGAGCTGTCCCGCCCGGAAGTGATCGAGGGGGTTTGAATGCTGAGCGAACGCTGGAACGACGTGGAGGGTGGCTTCCACCCCGCGAGCGCACCCGATTATCTGCCCGTGGAACGCCTGCGGGAAGTACAGCTTAGGCGCCTGCGCGCCGTGGTGACCCGTGCCTATGACAACGTGGCACTGTTCCGCTCCCGCATGCAGGAGCGGGGCCTGACCCCTGCGGACATCAGGACCCTGGAGGACATCGGCCAGTTGCCCTTCACCGTCAAGGTGGACCTGCGGGATACCTATCCCTTCGGCCTGTTCGCCAGCCCCATGAGCGAGATCGTGCGCCTGCACGCCTCCTCCGGCACCACCGGCAAGCCCATCGTGGTGGCCTATACCCGAGAGGACCTGAACGTCTGGGCCGAAGTGATGACCCGCACCTTTGCGTCCTGCGGCCTGCACCGGGGCGACATCGTGCAGAACGCCTTCGGCTACGGCCTGTTCACCGGCGGCCTGGGCGCCCACTACGGCGCCGAGGCCCTGGGGGCGACGGTGATCCCCGTTTCCGGCGGCAACACCGAGCGCCAGTTGATGGTGATGAAGGACTTCAACGTCAGCGCCGTCTGCGCCACTCCCAGCTATTTCATCCATGTGATTGAACGGGCCCTGGACATGGGTCTGGACCTGCGGGAACTGCCTCTGCACACCGGCATCTTCGGCGCCGAGCCCTGGAGCGAGGAAATGCGCCGGCGCATCCAGGAAGGGGCCGGCATCAGAGCCTACGACATCTACGGCCTGTCGGAGATCATCGGCCCCGGGGTGGGCAGCGAGTGCGAACACCAGGACGGCCTGCACATCTTCGAGGATCACTTTTATCCCGAGATCATCGACCCGGAGACCGGTGCGGTACTGCCCGACGGGGAGGAAGGCGAACTGGTGCTCACCACCCTGAGCAAGCAGGCCATGCCCATCATCCGCTACCGCACCCGCGACATCACCCGCATCATCACCGAGACCTGCGCCTGCGGCCGCAGCCTACGCCGCATCCGCCGCGTGGGGCGCCGCTCGGATGACATGTTCATCATCCGCGGCGTCAACGTCTTCCCATCCCAGGTGGAAGCGGCACTGCTGGCGGTGGAAGGCACCCTGCCCCACTACCAGATCATCCTCACCCGCGACCACGGCCTGGACCAGATGGCGGTGGAAGTGGAGGTGACCCCCGAGGTCTTCAGCGACAAGGTCCGTGCCCTGGAAGATGTCCGCGCCGAACTGGCCAAGGCCATCGAGCAGATCATCGGCATCCGCGTGGCCCTGCGCCTGGTGGAGCCCCGCACCATCGCCCGCAGCGAAGGCAAGGCCAAGCGGGTGATCGACAAGCGTGCCATCTAGCCGGTCCGCATCAAGGAGTATCGTTACATGAAGCTGCAACAGCTTTCCGTGTTTCTGGAGAATCGTCCCGGACATCTGGCCGAACCCCTGGCCCTGCTGTCCCGGAAGGGTATCAACATCCTGAGCCTGTCCCTGGCGGATACCGCGGACTTCGGCATCCTGCGCATGATCGTGCGCGACTGGGAACAGGCCGCACAGGCGCTCAAGGCCGACGGCTGGGTGGTCAAGCTCACCGAGGTGGTGGCGGTGGACGTGGAAGATCGCCCGGGCGGCCTGGCCGAGGTGCTGCAGGCGGCAGGCAAGGCGGAGCTCAAGATCGAGTATATGTACGCCTTCTCCCTGCGACGCAACAACCGGGCCGCCCTGATCTTCCGCTTCGAAGAACCGGATCGGGCCATCGACGCCCTGTCGGCCGCCGGCTGCCATGTGATCGAGGCCGAAGCACTCTTCGCCGCAGTGGAATAAACAGGACGCTCACGGCCATGCCGCTGCCCTTCAAGGAACACCCGCTACGTCATGCACTCACCACCGAACTGCATGCCCGCACCTTTGAGCCCATCAAGGCACCGGCCAGAGTCTCGCACCTGGCCTTCATCTGCGGGGAACGGGGCAGCGGCCGCAACACCGAGCATCTGATCAAGCTGCTGGAACATTTCCGCGCCCCGGTACCGGAGTCCGTGGGCCAATACCATGTGGCGGATCTGGGGGGCATCCGGCTGCACTGGGAACGCCACACCGAGTTCGTCACCTATACCTTCACCGAACCCGGCCCCTACCGTCATCCCTTCGGGAATCCGGTCATCGAGCGCCTGCCGGCGGAATGGCTGGCGGCCTCGCCTGGGGAACTGGTCAGCGCCGTTTCCGTGGCGCTGGAGTCGAAGGACATGCCCGAGCGCAGCCTGCCCGAGCTGTACGAACTGTTCGAAGACAACATCGTCATCGGTTCCGAGGTGGTGGGAGGCCTGGGAAGGGCCTGGTCGGACCTGCGCATTCACAACGATGGTTACGCCCGCATCCTGCTGCGCAACGAAGGCCTCACCGATGCCCAGGCCGGGCGCATGGTCAAGCGGGTGCTGGAACTCAATGCCTACCGCGCCATGACGCTGCTGGCCCTGCCCATGGCCCGCAAGATCAGCCGTACCCTGGACATGGCGGATCGTCGTCTGGCGGAGCTGGCCGCCGGCATGGTGGAACAACCGACCCAGACCCCGGGCCAGCCGGTGGAAAGCCGACTGCTGGCGGAACTGACCGGCCTGGCGGCGGAAATCGAGTCGGCGGCGGCCCAGACCACCTTCCGCTTCGAGGCCTCCAAGGCCTATTACCGGGTGGTCAAGCAACGTTTGGAACAATTGCGTCAGCGGCGTATCGTCGGCCTGCAGACCTTCACCGAGTTTCTGGATGCCCGGCTGGCGCCGGCAGTGGCCACCTGCGAATCCGTGGGCAGCCGGCAACGGGACCTGGCGGAGCGGGCGGCCCGTCTCACCGCCCTGCTGCGGGCCCGGGTGGAGGTGAGCCTGCAGGCCCAGAACCGCAACCTGCTCGAATCCATGGACCGCCGCGCCAAGCTGCAGCTACGGCTGCAGGAGACGGTGGAGGGCCTGTCGGTGATCGCCATCGGCTATTACGGCGTGGGCCTGGTGGGGTACCTGCTCAAGGGCCTGGAATCCCAGGGCCTGCCCATCAATGCCAACCTGGGCATGGGGATTGCCATGCCCATCGTGGTGCTCAGCGCCTGGTTCTTCCTCAAGCGGGTGAAGAAGCGCCTGATGCAGGGTCACGGTGAATAGAACCTGACCGTTCAGTCTTCCTGAGCGGTCAGGTATTTCTCCCGCAGGGCCACCTTGTTGGTCTTGCCCACGGAGGTCTTGTCCACCTGCTCCACGAAGCGCACCTTCAGCAGGATGGACTCCTTGGGCAGCATGCCCTTGTCCACGAATTCGCGCACATGGTGGCTCAGATCGCGCTCACCCGGCTCGCTGCCGGCGCGGGGCACCACCAGGGCCAGGGGGATCTCGCCCCAACGCACCGCCGGCTGCCCGATGACCGCCACCTCGGAGACATCCGGGTGCTGCATGAGCACATCTTCCAACTCCAGGGAGCTGAGCCATTCCCCGCCCACTTTGATCACGTCCTTGGTGCGATCCGTGATGCGGATGCTGCCGGTATGGTCGCGACAGGCCACGTCGTGGGTATGCAGCCAGCCCCCGGCCCAGAGCCGCTCAGACTGTTTCTCGTCCTTCAGATAGCCCTGGGTCAACCAGGGTGCCCGGACCTGCACCTCGCCCGGCGCATGATCATCGCTCGTCACTTCCCTGCCCTCGGCATCCACCACGCGCAAGGCCACCAGCGGCAGGGGCTGACCGGTGCGTACCCTGCGGTCGATCTGGTCATCCATCTCCAATGCCAGTTCGGCATCACGCAACTGGGATATGGTGAGGATGGGGCAAGTCTCGGACATGCCATAGCCGGTATAGATATCCACGCCACGGTCCATGGCCTGACGGCATAAAGCCTTGGGCAGACTGGCGCCGCCGATCAGCACCTTCCAGCGCGACAGATCACGGTCCGCATTCTTCGGATCGTTGAGCAGCATGTGCAGGATGGTGGGCACGCAGTGGCTGAAGGTGACCGCTTCCGTATCGATGAGCCGGGCAAGCTGGTGGGGGATGTACTTGCCCGGATAGACCTGCTTCACCCCCAGCATGGTGGCCATGTAGGGGATGCCCCAGGCATGCACGTGAAACATAGGCGTGATGGGCATGTAGACGTCTTCCCGGTGGAAACGCCCCTGGGTGCCGTTGGAAGCCAGGGTCAGCAGGCCGGCCAGCGCATGCAGCACCAGCTGGCGATGGCTGAAATACACCCCCTTGGGCAGACCCGTGGTACCGGTGGTGTAGAAGCAGGTGGCCCGGGTGTTCTCGTCCAGGTCCGGGAAGGTCTCCAGGGGCTCTGTCGTCCGTAGCAACTGCTCGTACTCACCCACGAAATTCAGGCCCGCGGGATCGATACGGTCGACCACCTCATCAGACGGTTCATCCGTTAGCCGGATGAACTTCTGCACCGACTCGATCCGGCCACGAATCGGGGCCAGCAAGGGGATGAACTCATCGTGGATCAGGATCAGATCATCTTCGGCATGACTGATGGTATAGACCAGTTGCTCACTGGACAGGCGCACATTAACGGTGTGCAACACGGCCCCGATCATGGGCACGGCAAAGTAGCATTCCAGATAGCGGTGGCTGTCGTAGTCCATCACCGCCACGGTATCCCCCGGCCCGATGCCCTGGGCCTTGAGCATTGCCGCCAGTCTTGCGACCCGCTGCCGGAACTCGGCGTAACTGACACGACGCTCCCCCCTGTAGACGATCTCTTGTGCCGGATCGTAATGAACGGGAGAAAACAGCAGGTGCTTGATCAACAGGGCAGGCAAGGAACCCATGGGCATGACATAAACTCTCCTTTTGGGCAACATTGTCTGGGAATATACAGGATGAATCCACGCCGGTTGTCGGACGTTCACTGCCGATAATGGGGCTCAATGACAAAACTCAAAGCCTGAACGTTCGATCCGGCGCACAATGCGCCGTCGTACAGTCCACATTGCCTCCCCAACAGGATGCTTCCAAGGATCGGCCCGGCTCATTACCACGGGGCGAGTACTGTCGATCCGGAAAATGCCTTGTCGTGCGGCTCTGCTAGCATCAGGCCATCAACTTCTTGCCAACGCGGCCGATATCTACCCCATGCAGGGGCTGGTCAGGACAGTGCCGCAACGACCAATGGGTATCCTGGGGAACCAACATGCAACGTATCAACAACCTGCCGATATGGGTCCGCCTGGTGGGGGCCATGTGGCTCATCCTGGTGCTGGCCTGGGGCGGCATGACCGTTTGGACAGTACAGGAGCAGCGAAAAACGGCGCTCCATCAGGCGGAGACCTTCGCGGAAACGATCCATGAGATCACCATGGCCGGCCTGACCACGCTGATGATCACCGGCACCATCAACCGCCGCGCCGAATTTCTGGATCAGATCATCGAACTCCAGAACGTCAGTGACCTACGCGTCCTGCGAGGAGACAATGTCTCCCGACAATATGGACCCGGCACTGAACATGAAAGGCCTCAGGACGCCGTTGAGCGATCCGTGCTTGAAACCGGCGAACCCTACATGAGCCTGTCGGAGGACCGGTCCGCCCTGCGGGCCGTGATGCCCGTCTTCAACTCTCGCCAGTATCTGGGCAAGAACTGCACCCTGTGCCATGCCGTGGCCCCGGAGGGCGCGGTGCTGGGCGGTGTGAGCCTGCAAATCAGTCTTGCGGACGTGAATACCGCTTCGCGCCGGTTCGGCTTCAACTTTCTTGCCGTCGCCACCCTGATCAGCGTGCCGGTACTGCTGTTCCTGTTCCTGTTTACCCGCCGTTTTGTCACGAATCCCCTGAAGGAAATGACCCGTGGGCTCAAGGGCATCGCCGAGGGCGACGGTGACCTTTCCCACCGCCTGCCCATCCACGGCAAGGATGAGATCGGCCAGGCCTCTGTGGCCTTCAACGCCATGATGGATAACTTCCGCGACCTGATCAGCCGTGTGCTGCAGTCCACCAGCCAGTTGGCCAGGGCCGCCGGCGATCTGGCCTCGGTCACCGAACGCACCAATGACGGCGTCTCCCGCCAGCGTAGCGAGATCGACCAACTGGCCACCGCCATGAACGAGATGAACAGCACCGCTCATGAGGTGGCGCGCAACGCCCAGCAGAGTTCGGATTCCACCCGGCAGGCGGAAGAAGCCGCGCAGGAAGGCAAGCAGATTGTCTCCGGCACCATGAGGCGCATCGAACAGTTAGCCAAGGAGGTCCAGAAGGCGGCCGATGTCATCCGTGAACTGGACAACGGCAGTGAAGAGATCGGCAAGGTGCTGGACGTGATCCGGGGCATTGCCGAACAAACCAACCTGCTGGCCCTCAATGCCGCCATTGAGGCGGCCCGTGCCGGTGAGGCCGGTCGCGGCTTTGCCGTGGTGGCTGACGAGGTACGCTCCCTGGCCAACCGCACCCAGAGCTCGACCCAGGAAATTCAGGCCATGATCGAGCGCCTGCAGCAGGCCAGTCGCCGGGCGGTGACGGCCATGGACGAGAGCCGACAGTCAGCCCAGGCCAGCCGCGACAGTGCCGCACAGGCGGACACCTCACTGGACGCCATCACCCAGGCGGTCACCACCATCAGTGATGTGAATGCCCAGGTGGCCAGTGCGGCCGAGGAACAAAGCGCCGTGGCCGAGGAGATGAACCGCAATGTAACCAGCATCTCCGATGCAGCCGAGCAGAATGCCCAAGGCGCGGGAGAAACCACCCTCGCTTCCGAGCAGCTGGCACGACTGGCGGACGAGCTTCAGGAACTGGTCGGACGGTTCAAGGTCTGAAAACAGCACAGGGCGGACCCATGGGTCCGCCCTGCAGGCAGAGGGCTCAAGTCCGGCCCCACACAAAGTAAAGGGCCGTCACCACTCACACCGGGGCATCCTCCGAAATCTCCAGGATGGACGACACGATGTCATTCATCGTCACCAGTCCCACCAGGGTGTTGTCCCTGAGCACGACGATCCGGCGAATCCCCTGATTCACCATCAGCTTGGCCACATGCTTGACCTCCAGCACCTCCGGCACGCTGATCACCGGCTTGGAGCAGACGTCGTAGACATTGATCAGGTCGATGTCCCCCTCTTCCGCCACGATGGTACGCAGGATGGTGGTGTAGGTGATGATGCCGTAGGCATCGTGCTCATAGCGCTTATCCACCACCAAGGACTTGACCTTGTGCCTGCGCATCTCGCGCATGGCCTCGCGAACGGTGGCGAGAGAGGAAATCATCGCCACGTCCTTCACCATGATATCTTTGACCAGCATGAATTACCTCAGGCTCACAGCTCGTCCTTGAGACGATCTTCGAACTGTTCGATCTGGCGCATGTCGATGCCCGCAATATGCTCCAGAGGGACGGTGAATACTACGCCGTGGCTATGGGACTTCAAATCCAGCTCATCCCGCAGGGCCTTCATCACCGCCAGGGATAGCTTCTTTTCCAGCACCATCAGCAAGACCGACTGGCTGCCCTCGTAGGTCAGACCGAAGAAGGTCTTCTTCTCCTTGGCACCGATCCCCCGGGCATCCACGATGGTGACTCCACCGGCCCCCGCCTGCTTGGCGACATCGATGGCCTTCTCTTCCAGACTATCGGCCAGAATGGCCACCAGAACGGCAAACTTCATGACTGCGCTTCCCTCCACCGGGTGGTGAGTTCAACAGCGATAGCATAGAGCATCACGCTGATGATCGGAAATATGGACGCAAAGGCGATCAGGCCGAAGCCATCGATCAGGACGTTACGCCCCTCGATATGGGTGGCCAGACCAATCCCCAGCGCGGTCACCAGCGGCACCGTCACTTCCGAGGTGGTCACACCACCCAGATCATAGGCCAGCGCCACGATGTATTTTGGGGCCAACCAGGTCAGCAGGATGACCAGGGCATAGCCACCCATGATGTAATGGTGGATGGAATCCCCGGCGATGATCCGGTGCACCCCCACGGTAATTCCCACTGCCACGCCGATGGCCACCAGGATGCGGATGGTATTGCCGTTGAGACGTCCCTTGCCCGCCTCCTCCGCCTTCTGACCGATGGCGATCAGGGCCGGCTCCGCCATGGTGGTGGCAAAACCGATGGTGAAGGCAAACAGGTAGATGAAAAAGATCCGATCCAGGGCAATGAGCTGCTCGGCCATGCTCTGACCGATGGGAAACAACCCCAGTTTGAGCCCCACCACGAAGGCGTAAAGCCCGAAGATCACCAGCACGAAACCACCGAAGACCTTATGAACGTGAGCAATGTGCTTGCGAATCACCAGGTACTGGAAGATCAGCACCACGGCGATGATGGGCAGCACGTCACGGAACATGACCAACAGATCCTTGAGCATGCCCAGCAGTACGCTGCCGGCCACCGGTGCCGCCACCTCGTCCAACGTAGCGGTATCCGCCATGGGCGCCACGGCCCCATTGAGCAGATCAGGGTCGGCAAAGCTGAACACCAGAATGCCGTAGATCTGGACCACGATCATGGGCACCATCACCGCCAGGGCCACCAGGCCGAAACCGTGGGTCAGGGCATTGCGGCCACGCAGGGACACAGCCAGACCGATCCCCAGAGCCGCGATCAGAGGCACGGTGACGATGTTGGTGGTCACCCCACCGGAATCGTAGGCCAGGCCGACGATCTCTTCCGGCGCGAAGAAGGTCACGGCGACCACCAGCAGATAGCCGATGATCATGTACCAGTGCAGGCTGTGGCCCAAAACAATCCGTACCACGCCGAGGGCCACCACAAAGCCCACCGAGGTGGCCACCAGGACCCGGAGCGTGAAGGCCTGGATCCGTCCCTCGCTGATGAATTCAGCCTGGGAGGCCACGGCAATCAGGGCCGGCTCGGCGATCACGGCGGCAAAGCCCAGACAGAACCCGAACACCATGAGCCAGAGTAGCGAACCCTTCTTGGCAAACTCGTTGGAGAGATTCTTGCCGATGGGAAAGATGCCCATCTCCAGCCCCTGCAGGAACAGGGCCACCCCCACCACCACGATGAGCAGCCCCATGATCATGGAGCCGAGCCCCTCGGGGACCTGCTGCATGACCGCGAACTGGAAAAACCCCACCACCAGAATGATCGGCAACAGATTCCGGAAGGAATGGGTGAGTAGTCGGTAGAATTCCTTGAGCTGGTTCAAGAGCGCTTATACTGGTTGTGATGAGATCAGAGGACGCCTTGGCCGTCATTCTCCCAGGGGTGCCCCGGCATTAGCCGTCACTTGCGCAGGGGCGCTCTGGCCGTCACTCCCGCGAAAGCGGGAGTCCAGGGTTTTCAGTCCGTAACTGGATTCCCGCTTTCGCGGGAATGACGTGTTATAAGACCCGGGAACGACGCGTTAAGACCCGGCAACGACGTGCCAAGACCCGGCAATGACTTTTATTCAGGCTCGGGAAGGCTGTTAAGGCCTGGAAATATCTGGTTAAGACTCAGCAATAATCTGTTCGGAATGCCCCTAGCATACTGCAATCCGGACAATCTGTGATGCTATTAGAACACCGCCGCGCCACTCCGTTATCTCCTCATGCAATCGGGCATTTGCGG
>NZ_JAJNQM010000028.1:0-37978 GCF_022227785.1 Ectothiorhodospira lacustris
GGGTGCCCCTGGCTAACGGGGCCGTACGGGGGGGGGGGGGGGGGCTGGCCGCCGGCGCGCTGGCGGCCACCGGCCCCGCGGGGGTGGGGCGTTTCCTGGAGATGTCCCGTCGTCTCAAATGGTTCTTTCTCTCCATCATCCTGATCTTCGGCTGGTTTACTCCGGGCACACCACTGCTGGAATGGGCGGGGGCCTGGTCCCCGGCCCGGGAAGGTCTGGTGATGGGCCTGCAGCGCACCCTGGTGCTGGTGCTGGCGGTGGCCGCGGTGGTCTGGTTGCTGCAGGTCACCTCACGGGAATCCCTGGTCAAGGGCCTGTTGTGGCTCACCCGCCCCCTGGCGCCGCTGGGCCTGCCCAGGGAGCGCTTCGCCGTTCGCCTGGTATTGACCCTGGAGGCGTTGCCCCAGGTGCGTATCCTGGTTGCGGCCGGCCGCCCCGAGAGACCGCCGGAAGGCGCCATGGCCCGGCTTCAGGGATTGGGCCGTCGTGCCACCGGCCTGTTCAGCGAGGTACTGGAGCAGGCGGAAAAGGCGCCGCTCGAGCCCATTCATCTCGATCCCGCGCCGCCGCCGGGACTGCGTCAGTGGCTGCTGCTGTGCCTGATTCTCCTGCCGCTGCTGCTGGCCGCCCTGCACTGATTCCGGGAACTGGTATCATCCCGCCTCCCATTCATGCCCTGCGAATCCAATGAACCATACCCCGCGTCGACTGGCGATCGGACTTGAATACGACGGCTCCGGATTCCGGGGTTGGCAGCAGCAGAAGGATGGCCGCACCATCCAGCCCCTGGTGGAAAAGGCTCTGGCCAAGGTGGCCGATCATCCAGTGCAGGTGACCTGTGCCGGCCGTACCGATGCCGGGGTGCATGCCACCTGCCAGATCGTGCATTTCGATACCACGGCCGAACGTCCGCCCCATGCCTGGCTGCTGGGCGGCAACAGCAATCTGACGCGGGAGATCGGTCTGCAATGGGTCAGGCCCGTGGCGCCGGATTTCCACGCCCGGTTTTCCGCCCGCTGGCGCCGCTATCGCTATGTCTTCCTGAACCGGGTGGCCCGGCCCGCCATCCTGCGGGGGCGGGTGACCTGGTATCACCGGCCCCTGGCGGCGGAGCCCATGCACGAGGCCGCTCAGCATCTGCTGGGCGAACACGATTTCAGCAGTTTCCGCGCCCTGGGTTGCCAGGCCCGTCATCCCATCCGGGAGGTGCAGTCGGTCTCGGTGACCCGCGACGGGGATTTCATCTATCTGGACATTCGCGCTAATGCCTTTTTGCATCATATGGTGCGCAATATCGCCGGGGCGCTCATGTGCGTGGGCCGGGGAGAGCGGCCCAGCGAGTGGCTGGCGGAGCTGCGGGAGGCCCGGGATCGCAGTCAGGGCGGGGTGACGGCGCCACCGGATGGTCTGTACCTGGTTCAGGTAGGTTATGACGAGCAATTCGACCTGCATCCGCAGGCGGTCATTCCCCGTTACGGCTTTGTGTAGCTGTTCCCTTCCCGACATTCCCCTGTGGGAAGCCCCACATTCGTACTGACTGATCTTTTTAAAATCTAATAAAAACAGTGAAATAAAACTATATAAAGACTGGGCACAAGTCTTGCATTCCTCCTGGAAAACCAAGTCAATCCCGCTGCGGCGGGCACCCTGGGAGGATTGTGATGGACCCAAAGCCCCACAGAATCATTGAGATCCCCGTCACCGTCCAGGGCGGGTGCTCCAACCCCAAGCCCAGTGCCGGTTCCGGCTGCGGTACCGGTCAGAATGGGGGGTTGCCTGCCCATATTCAGGCCAAGATCCAGGATCATCCCTGTTACTCGGAAGAGGCCCACCACCACTTTGCCCGTATGCATCTGGCGGTGGCCCCGGCCTGCAACATCCAGTGCCATTACTGCAACCGCAAGTACGACTGCTCCAATGAGTCCCGCCCCGGCGTGGTGTCCGAGGTGCTCAAGCCGGCCCAGGCCATCCATAAGGCCCTCACCGTCGCGGCCGGCATTCCCGAAATGACCGTGGTGGGCATCGCCGGTCCCGGTGATGCCTTGGCCAATCCCACCCGCACCTTCGCCACCTTCCGCGGCATTCGGGAGCAGGACCCCGGCATCAAGCTTTGCCTGTCCACCAACGGTCTGGCACTACCCCAGCATGTGGATGAACTGGTCGCGCTGGGCGTGGACCACGTCACCATCACCATCAACAGCATCGATCCTGAGATCGGTGCCCGCATCCACCCCTGGATACTGTGGGAGCGTCGGCGGGTGTTCGGACGGGAAGGGGCGGAGATCCTGATTCGTCAGCAGCAGAAAGGCCTGGAGATGCTGGTGGAGCAGGGTGTCCTGGTGAAGGTGAACTCGGTCATGATCCCGGACATCAATGATCGCCATCTCAAGGAAGTCTCCCGCATGGTCAAGGAAAAGGGGGCCTTCCTGCACAATGTCATGCCCCTGATCTCCGATCCGGCCCATGGCACCTATTTCGGTCTCAACGGCCGGCGCGGACCCACGGAAGCGGAGCTATCCGCCCTGCGGGATGAGTGCGGGGGCAACATGAACATGATGCGCCATTGTCGCCAGTGTCGTGCCGACGCGGTGGGTATGCTGGGTGAGGATCGGGGCGAGGAATTCAGCCTGGAGCGCATCGATCAGGCCCCGCTGAATTATGACGTGGTCCGTGAACGCCGGGATCAGGTTCAGGCCTCGATTCGTGAACGCATGGCGGCGCGCAAGCGCCAGGGGGACACTGTGACTTCAATGCCATCGGCAAGGCCTGTCGCGCAACAGACAACGCGCCCGGTGCTGATGGCGGTCGCCACCAAAGGGGGGGGGCTGGTCAATCAGCATTTCGGGTATGCCCGGGAGTTCCTGATCTACAAGGCCACGCCGGAAGGGGTCCGTTTCGAGGGGCACCGTCGGGCGGACCTGTACTGCTCCGGACCGGATGCCTGCAATGACCGGACCCAGGTGCTGGCCAGCACGGTGCGTGCCCTGGAGGACTGCGAGGTGCTGCTTTGCGCCCGTATCGGTATCGAGCCCTGGTCGGTGCTGGAGGCGGCCGGGATCATGCCCAACGGTGAACACGCCATGGCACCCATTGAGGATGCGGTGATGGCCGTGTACCGGGAGATGATGGCCGCCGGCCGCCTGGACATGTCCGAGCGCGAGGCCATTCAATGTGCCTGATCGCCACCCTGCGCGTGCGGCCGTCCCGACGGCAGGCATGGCAGGCAACATGAGGATGTCTCCATGACACCGAACATGGCAGCGTCGTATTGCGAAACGCCCGTGGCAGTGGGCACCGTGCATTGGAAGAAGATCCCCCATGGTCACCGTCATACCACCGGTCGGCCCCTGATCCACGGCCGGGATGCTCCTGTTGCCGACGGTCCTGAGGGCAGGGCGGACACCCTTCAC
Source organism: Ectothiorhodospira lacustris (assembly GCF_022227785.1). NCBI lineage: Bacteria > Pseudomonadati > Pseudomonadota > Gammaproteobacteria > Chromatiales > Ectothiorhodospiraceae > Ectothiorhodospira > Ectothiorhodospira lacustris. Next base: position 3,411 of record NZ_JAJNQM010000028.1, read on the forward strand.
GACCGGGTGCTTGCCCACACCGGGGGGCTGCCCAACGATGGCCTGCTGGCCTGTCTGCTGTCCGCCTGGGTAGGGGGACGCAGCGTCTTGCCGGTCCACATGGGGCTGTCCGGCAGCGAATACCGGCAGCTGCTCGGCCGTCACTTCCCCGGGCTGATGCTCAATCCCCCGGCCCTGGAGCCGGTGGAGGTCCAGCGTATGGATGAGCGGCGGGAACTGCGCGAACTGCTGCTGTCCCATCGCCGGGGGCAGGATCCCTCGGAGGTCTGGCTGGCGGGTATCGTGGCCGCCGCCTGCATGGGGCCGGATCACCTCTGGCAGGACCTGGGGCTGCAGAGCCGCGATCAACTTTCCTGGTTGATGCGGGACAACTTCCCGGGACTGGTCGAACTCAATGACCGGGACATGAAGTGGAAGAAGTTTCTCTATCGCCAGCTGTGCCTGGCGGAAGGCATCCTGATCTGCCGGTCACCGTCCTGCGAGGTCTGTCAGGATCATGCGGTGTGCTTCGGGCCGGAGGTCTAATTGTCGGGAAACGCGCTGCAACGCGGACTGGGTGCCTATCTGGGGCTGGCCGTGGGGGATGCCCTGGGGGCGACGGTGGAGTTCATGACCCCACGGGAGATCCAGGCTGATCACGGGGTGCATCGGCGCATCATCGGCGGCGGCTGGCTGCACCTCAAACCCGGCACAGTGACCGACGACACCACTATGAGCCTGGCCCTGGGCAGGGCGATTCTGGCGTCCGATACCCTGGACGGGGTGGCCATGGCCGAGGCCTTCAGTCAATGGATGCGGGATCGCCCGGTGGATATCGGTCATACCGTGCGCCGCGGCATCATCCGTTATCGCCGGACCGGCGAGATCGAGACGCCCCTCAACGACAATGATGCCGGCAATGGCGCCTGCATGCGCGTTCTGCCCGTGGTGCTGGCGACCCTGGACCAGTCCCTGGACGCCCTCAATGAAGCCTGTTATCTGCAGGGACGGATCACCCACCACCATCCCCTGTCCGATGCGGGGACGGTCTGCGTGGCGACCATGGTACGGATGGCCATCCAGGGTTGCGGCCCCGCGGATCTGATCCAGGGGCCGGTGGAGGCCCTGGTGACGGCCCATCCGGAGTTCCGGTTTCGGGGCAAGCGGGAGGAAAACCCCAGCGGGTTCATCGTCCACACCCTGAGGGCGGTGTTTCAGGCCCTGTTCGACACGGACAACTTTGAAGACTGCCTGGTGGACGTGGTTAATCGGGGCGGGGATGCGGATACCACCGGGGCCATCGCCGGGATGATTGCCGGTGCCCTGTACGGTGAGGCGTCCATTCCTCACCCATGGCGAAGTGCCCTGGATGGCCGGGTGGCGGAAGCTGTCACCACCCAGGCCCAAGCATTGATGGCGGGCGACTGTCTCCCCGCTTAGCCGGCGTATACCCGCGATGCGGCAGGCATGGCATGGCCGCGCTCGATGGGGGCGTTCATTTCCAGCAGCACCGCTTCCAGGGCATGCAGGCAGAGTTGCACGTTCTTGCGGTTGCAGCCAAAGCCCATCAGGCCGATGCGCCAGATCCTGCCCGCCAGCGGCCCCAGTCCGGCGCCGATTTCCAGGCCGTAGCGCTCCAGCAGCAGACCGCGCACCCGGGCTTCGTCCACGCCGTCGGGCACCTTCACCGCATTGAGCTGGGGCAGGCGGTGGGCCTCGTCCACCAGCAGGTTCAGACCCATGGCCTGTAGGCCCGCCTTCAGGGCCTCGTGATGATGCCGGTGCCGCGCCCAGGCATTCTCCAGACCTTCTTCCTGCAGCAGTACCAGGGCCTCGTGGAGGGCATAGAGGGCATTGATGGGCGCGGTGTGGTGATAGGCCCGCTTGGCATTGGGACCCCAGTAGCCCATGACCAGGTTCAGGTCCATGAACCAGCTCTGCACCGGATGCTTGCGTCCCTTGATGCGGGCCACTGCGGCCTCGCTGAAACTCACCGGCGCCAGCCCCGGGGTGCAGGACAGGCACTTCTGGGTGCCGGAGTAGATGGCGTCCACGCCCCAGTCGTCCACCCGCAGTTCACAACCACCCAGGCCGGTGACGGTGTCTACGATCACCAGGCAGTCATGGGCATGGGCCACCTGGGCGAGGGTCTTCACATCGGAGCAGGCCCCGGTGGAGGTCTCGGCGTGGACGAAGGCCACCAGACGGGCATCGGGGTGGGCCTTGAGGGTGTCTTCCAGCTGTTGGGGGTCCACCGGACGACCCCACTCACACTCCACCACCACCGGGGTGCCGCCGCAGCGTTCCACGTTTTCCTTCATGCGCATGCCGAACACGCCGTTGATGCACACCACCACGGTGTCGCCGGGTTCCACCAGGTTGACGAAGCAGGTCTCCATGCCGGCGGAACCGGGGGCAGAGACGGGCAGGGTCAGGGCATTCCGGGTCTGGAAGGCATACTGCAGGAGGCCTTTCATCTGATCCATCATGCCGACGAAGGCCGGGTCCAGGTGACCGATGATGGGACGGCTCATGGCAGCCAGCACCCGGGGGGCGATATCGGAGGGGCCGGGGCCCATCAGGGTGCGAACGGGGGGATGGAAGGACTGGATGGTCATGGCACGTCCTGTCAGAAGTGGTTGTGTATTATGGTAGGAATTTTCCAAATGGGCCGGAGTATACGAAGCTGGCGCTGAAGTGAGCAAGTCGACCGAGTACCCCTGGCCGTGCAGGGTCGCCATCGCGGGTGGGAAACCGAGCGCGTTGTACAGCCGCGGCAGTTCGCCAATGGCAGCATCTCTTAGCACACTGATCGCCGTGACTGCCGCCATGGTGCCGGTCAGCGTGCGGCTGCAACGGCCGTTGCGCCAGGCTGGCAAGGGTGAACTGGTCGCGCAGGCCAGAAATAGCTGGTCAGTCCCAGAACCTGGTTAAAGTCCCGTTCGGCCAGACGCAGCTCATCCAGGCCCTGGCTCAGCAGGACGCGGACACTGGCCAGGCCGACATCGCCGCTGGCGCCGAGGATGCCGATCAACATGGCTGCACCTGCGCTTTCAGGCGCCAGCCGCTGGCACGTTGGCGGTCGTGCCAGAACCCGGCATAGCGGCCATTGCGGGCCAGCAACTGGGCGTGGGTGCCCGTTTCGATCAGGCGACCCTCCTCGAGCACGAGGATCTGATCGGCGGCCATGATGGTCGGCAAACGATGAGCGATCACCAGTACCGTGGAGCTCTGCATCAGGGTGCGGATGGCCGTCTGGACGTAGGCCTCGTTGTGCGGATCGAGGGCAGCGGTGGCCTCATCGAGCAGTACGATAGGCGCACGTTTGAGCAGGGCTCTGGCCAGCGACACCCGCTGACGTTCGCCGCCGGATAGCGCGGCGCCGCCTTCGCCTACCGGGGTGTTCCAGCCCAGTGGCAGACGCGCGACGATTTCATCGACCCCGGCCAGCCGTGCCGCGTCCGCCACCTGCTCCATGCTGGCGTGCGGGTTGCCGACGCGGATGTTGGCCTCCAGGCTGTCGTCGAACAGGTAGACGTCCTGCATCACCAGGGACAGCTGTGCCATCAGGGCTTCGTTGGTCAGTTCGCGCACATCCACGCCACCGACCTTGACGCTGCCTTCGGTGGCATCGAAGAAACGCATCAGCAGCCGAGTGACGGTGGTCTTGCCCGAGCCCGAGGCGCCGACGATGGCGGTCATCGAATGAGCCGGCACCTGGAAGCTCAGGTCGCGTAGCACCGTTGGACCGCCTGGGTAAGCGAAACTGACGTGCTCAAAGGACAGGCTACCGGGGGCGCTAAGCGGGCGGCTGACAGCGGGCTGCGCCAGCGGCGGCTCGCGCAGGATGCCTGCCAGGTGTTCGAGGTCGTTACCGGCCATGCGCAGCAAGCCGCTGCGGGCGGCCGCTTCGGCCAGCGGACCGACGAAACGCGCCGACAGGGCCAGCAAGGCGATCAGTTCGATGGCATCGATCTGGCTATGAACGACCAAGGCAATCCCTACCCCCACCAGCAGGGCGAACGCCAGTTGCACGCTCAGGCCGCCGGCCAGCAGCTTGGGGAAGGTGTGCGCCAGCATGGAGCCGCCGGCCTGATGCTGCGCCTGGTTGGCGTCCTGCAGCGGTCGATAGCCTTCCTGGGTCCTGCCAAAGGCACGCAGCACCTGCTGATAGCGGGCGAACTCCACCACGCGGTTGCCGGCCAGGGTGGCGGCGGCCTCGACGCGCGCATCGGTACTGCCAATGGCCGCGGCCGACCAGCGATGAGTCCAGTAAATCAGCGGAGCACAGAGCATCGCTGTCAGACCCAGTCGCCAGTCGAAGACGAACAGGGTCAAGGCCACGGTGGCGGGCACCACCACCCCGGACACTACCGGGCCCAGATAATGGGCGAACAGGCCGGTGACCATCAGCGTCCCGCTGGTGGCGCTGCGGGACAGGCGGCCGACCTTTTCCGAATCGAACCAGCCCAGCGGCAGGCTGACCAGGTGCTGGCCGAGGCGATCATGCAAGGTGGTCAGCACCACCAGGGCCAGGGCAAAACCCTTCATGGCCTGTTGGTAATGGGCGATGCACGTCAGTACCACCAGTGCTGCCAGGCCGGCCAGCCAGGTCATGGCGGTGCTCAGGTCATTGGCCAGCAGCGCGCGCAGGATCGGCACCAGCAAGGCCACGGCCACACCTTGCAGCACGGCGCTGGCCACCAGCCAGGCGAGATAGCGGTAAAGACGGGCGGTATGGGCCGGGCCCAGCAATGTGCGAAGACTACGGATCACAGGGACATTTCCAGGTTGGGGGCGGTGGTTTCGGCGCTGGCGCGCCATAGCCGGGCATAGGCGCCGTTCGCTTCGAGCAGTTGCTCGTGGCGGCCGCGCTCGACCACCCGCCCCCGATCGAGAACGACGATCTGATCCACGCCGCGGATGCTCGCCAGACGATGGGCGATCACCAGAACCGTGCGTCCCTGGGCGAGCACCGACAGCGCATCCTGGATTTGTGCCTCGGATTCGGGGTCGGCATGGGAGGTGGCTTCATCGAGGATCAGCACTGGCGTATCGGCCAGCAGGGTGCGGGCTATGGACAGCCGCTGCGCTTCCCCGCCGGAGAATATCGCGTCCTCGCCGATCACCGACTGGTAGCCCCGGGGCAGGGCCAGGATGCGCTGATGAATCCGCGCCGATTCTGCGGCGGCCTGCATCTCCTGCTCGCTGGCGTTCGGTCGGCCCAGACGCAGGTTGTCGGCGACGCTGCCGTGCACCAGTTGCGCGTCCTGCAACACGAAGCCTACGTGCCGATACAGCTGCCGCGGGTCTATTTCCCGCACGTCGGCACTGCCGACCATGACACGCCCGGCGCTGACGTCATGAAAGCGCGGCACCAGCTTGGCCAGGGTCGATTTACCGGCGCCGGAGGCTCCCACCAGGGCGGTTATGCTGCCTGCCGGACAGTGCAGATCGACGCCGGTGAGAATCGGATGCTCGGGGTCGTAGCCGAACTGCACCCGCTCGAAGGTAATGTCGCTGCCTTGCGGCTGTACGCAGACCTTCGGCACGGGCAGTTCTTCGACGGCGAGCAGGGTCTCGATCCGTCCGGCAGCGGCCAGGGCCGTGCGTTGGGCGGTCAGACTCTGATTGATCACCAGCAGCGACTGTGGGATGAACACTGCCACCAGGGTTTCGGCGAATAGCTGCAATGGGGTGATCCAGCCTTTGGCCAGTAATAGGCTGCCCACTCCCAGGCTTGCCAGCAGGATCACCGGCACGCTCAGGGCCATGGAGGAAAACGCCTCCAGGCGCAGCAGCGGCCGGATCCATCCGGCGTACTGCTCGCCGAACTGGCTGACCGCATGCTGATAGCTGCGATGGGCCTGACCCGTCTGGCCAAAGGCCTTGACCACGGCGATGCCATGGACGAACTCGACGATGGCGGCACTGACCCGGGTCATGCTCTTGTCCAGCAGCTGCATCTTGCTGCCGAAGCCGCGCATCATCAGGGCGTAGGCCATGGCGTAGATGGGCAAGGTCAATACCGCCAGCAGCGCCAGGCGCCAGTTCAGCCAGGCCAGCCAGGCCAACCCGGCCAGAGGTGTGACAATCGCGGCGGTGAGCTCTACGGCATGATGGGCGACCAGGTGGTGCAGGTCTTCGAGGTCGTCCTGCACCACCTTACGCACGGCGCCGGAGGTGGTGTCGTTGTACCAGCCCAGGGACACGCGCCCCAGTTTGCTGACCATGGCCTCGCGCAGGCTGGCTTGCAGGCGGTGGTCGGCCAGGTGGGTCAGCCACAGGGCCAGCCCATTGGCCATCCAGCCCAGGCTCAGGCCGAGTACCACCAGCGCAGCCCACAGCCACAACGAATGGAGGGCGTTGTCGCCGGCCAGCAACAAGCGACCCAGTTCGGTCAGCGCGACGAAGGGCAGCAGGTTGACCAGTGCTCCGACGGCGGCGAACAGCACGCCGATTCGAATCAGGCCATTGACCGGGCGTTTGAGGGTTTTCAAGGCGGTTGTCATGAGTTTTTCCGCAGGGCCTCGAGCAGATGCGCGGTCACGATGTGCACATGGGGCGGTTCGATCACGCTGAAGTGTTGGCGCAGGCATGGGTTCAGGTGACTACATGAGGAGGATGCTAGCCATTCGCATTTGTTCGACTACCCGGATCGAATCGTTTTAGCCCCGTATCCGTTTTCCGGATTTGCCTTCGGACAGGAGGGAGCTTGGCGGGGAGCAGGCGGAGTTAACGCGATACGGTTGGAAAATGACTCGGATCGGGTAGAGCTCGTCGCCTGCCTTGTCTACAGTCGCCCACCTGCCCTTTTCGCAGGGACTGTGTCTCCCTCTCACAAGCGCCGTCCGGCAGGCTCGGGTTGTCTCGAGATACTCGGCATTGGCGTGTCGCTCATGGGATTGCCGATGTCGATCGATGCGGGTTTACAAGTTCGAGGTCTACGCAAGCGCTACGCCAACGGCGTCCAGGCGCTACGCAATGTGGACCTGAGCATCGAGCCGGGCATGTATGGGTTGCTCGGACCCAACGGTGCCGGCAAGAGCAGCCTGATGCGTACCTTGGCGACTTTGCAGCAGCCGGATGCCGGCAGCATTCACTTGGACGGTGTGGATGTGCTGGCCGATTCCGATCACCTGCGTCGGCGCCTGGGCTACTTGCCGCAGCAACTGGGGGCTTATCCGGGCGTCAGCGCACGGGATCTGCTGGACCGTTTTGCCTGGCTCAAGGGACGTACCGACGCGCGCCAGCGTCGGCAGGAGATCGCAGGGTTGCTCGAGAAGGTCAACCTGACAGAGGCGGCGCATCGCGCCCTGGCGACCTATTCGGGCGGCATGCTGCGCCGGTTCGGCATCGCCATGGCGCTGGTGGGTTCGCCGCGACTGTTGATCGTCGATGAACCTACGGCGGGCCTGGATCCGGCTGAGCGCAATCGCTTTCATCGGGTGCTGGCGGATGTTGCGGCCGAGGCTATCGTGCTGCTGTCCACCCATATCGTCGAGGATGTCGAGAACCTGTGCAGCCGCCTGGCGGTACTGGCCGGCGGACAGATCATCGTCGAGGGGCGCCCGGCGGATCTGCTCCGTGCCGAGCAGGGCAGGCTGTGGGAGGCTTTGTTCGGTCGAGGCGAACCCCTCCCTGACGCGCTGCATGTAGCGGCCAGCCCCGAGGGCAGCCGTGTCATCGTGCACGGCGAGCGCCCCGCCGATCCGCGTTTCACGCCCCATGCGCCACGCCTGGAGGACATCTATTACCTGGCGCTGGCCCAGGCAGGCGAGGCGTCAGGCGCATGAATACCTTCGCTTTGCTGATGCGCGAGGCCGTGGTCGAGGTGCGCGCAGGGCTGCGTAGCGGCATCCCTGTATTGGTGTTCTTCGGCCTCACCGGTTATCTGCTGATGGCGCTGACCAACGCCGACTATGTGCAGAAGATGGGGGCCAGCGAGATCGCCCGCAACGCCCCCAGCCTGATCTATCTGATGTCCTGTGGTTGTATGTTTTTCCTGTTCTTCGCCTGGGCCTGGGTCTTCGCCCAGCCGGCTCTGCGCGATCGCAAGGCGCAGTTGGAAGAGGTCGTGCTGGCACTGCCGCTGTCGTTGCCGGCGCTGCTGTGGGGACGCTTCATCGGCGCCGCGGTGGTCGGCGCGCTGCTCGCCAGTTCGTTGATCATCGGATTTATCTTCAGCCCGATACTGGGTTGGCTCGGTTGGGTGCCAATGGCGAGCATCGGCGCACCTGCCTGGTCGGCCCTGTTCTTCGCCTGGGTCGCCTTGCTGCTGCCGGTCAGTAGTGGGATTGGCGCGCTGTACTATCTGTTGGCCTTGCGCAGCCGTGGCCTGGCCGCACCCTTCGCACTGGCGACTGTACTGATGCTGTTGTGGATGTTCGCGGTGGTAGTGCTCAAGGGGGGCGATATCAATCCGCTGCTGGCCGCCAGCCTCGACCCCTCGTTGTTCACCTTTGCCCTGGCCCAGGTGGAGACCTGGACGGCAGCGCAGAAGTCGCAGTCGCTGCTGGCATTGACCTCTGGGTTCTGGTTGAACCGGGCACTGTGGTGCGTGCTGCCACTGATTCTGCTCACCGTGGTGTTGGCGCGTACCAGCCGGCAAGGTTTGATGGGGCGTCGTGCCGGCGCGTTGCTGGCCGAACCGCCGATGCGCTTGGCCGTCGACACCCGCTTACCTGGCCCATTGCTGGCCATCCATTGGTCGCAGGCCTTGTGGTACGAGACCTGTTGGCAGATCCGGCAGGTATTCGCCCGCAGGATCTGGTGGGTCGCCCTCGGGCTACTGTTGGTGATGGGGTTGCTCAGTGGTTTCGTCCACGTTGTATGGCATGTCCGCGGGCCCATGGTGCCACGGGCGGATCTGACACTGCCGCTGCTGTCCAGTGCGCTTTTCCTGGTGATCGCCTTTATCGTCGCGGCTTTGGTCGGCCTGGTCTGTCGACGCGACGATGTCGAGGGTCTGGGCGAGATGTTGCAGGCCACGCCAGCGCCGATATGGCTGCGTTTATTGGGGCGAGTGGGCTGTGTATCGTTGGCGACGCTGCTGCTGGCTTTGGTGCCGGGTATCGCGAGCCTGCTGATCAGCGCCATCGCAGCTCCAGACAGTCTCGCACCGGGATTTGTACTGATCTACCAATTGCTGGTGTTCACCCCTCCCTTGATGGAGTTGGCGCTGCTGACGGTGCTGGTGCACGCCTTGATTCGTCGCAGCGGCCTGGCCTATGCCACCTCTATGCTGCTGACGTTCTTCCTGGTGCTCAACCACGAACTGGGTCTGGTCAGTTACCCGGCCTATGAAATGGGGATTCCAGCCCATGTCGCCTTGTCTCGGATGACGGGCTGGGCGCCTTGGTGGCCATACCTGACAACCCTGACGACCTGGAAACTGGCCGGGTGCCTGGTGCTGTTGGCGGTGGCCGCCCTGGGCTTGCCGCGTGGCCCGGAACGGCGGCGCATTGCCCTGGTACGCGCGCGTTTGCTCGGAGTGCCTGGCGTGCTGCTGGCGTTGGGCATCATGGGCATGCTCGGTAGCGGTGCGTGGCTCCATCGGCATCTGGTGGAGCAGGGCGATTACCTGTCCCCGACTCAGGACCGTGCCGAACGCGCCGCCTGGGAACAGCGCTGGCTGGCTGGCGCCGGGGCCTGGCAAGTAGCCGGTGGCCGCCTGCAGTTGAATATCGATAGCCTGAATCGCCAGGTCGAGGGTCAGTGGCGCCTGGATCAGGTCATTGCCGACAGTCGCCATCTGGATGCAGAACTACCACAAGGTTTGCGGGTGACGGCAGCTCGCGTGATGGGCCAGGCGGTGAACGTCGAACAGGAGGTGCAACACCTGCGAGTGCCTTTGGGGCAATGCGCCGCTACCGGCTGCGACGTGGAGCTGCACTGGATCCTGAGCGCGGCCGGATGGCCGAGCGAAGGTGAGAACTTCTGGCTGGGTCCGCAAGGTGTCTGGCTGGAGGCGCGCCGTGTTGTTCCGCGTCTGGGCTTCGATAGTGAGCGCTGGCTGCGCGTGCCCGCGCACCGTGTCGACGCAGGCTTGACCGCGCAGTTGCCGGTATTGCCAGCAGGTTCGGCCGTTGCCGTGCAAGCCGTGGCGCCTGCAGGTGCATGGCAGTGGCTGATCAAGGTGAACGGTCATGCCGTCAGCGCCAGTAGCGAGGCTCCACTGGACTTCGCGTACGCCTGGCCGACAGGACACTCCGCGATAGCGCTGGATGACGTGCAGGTGCTAGCCGATGGCAGCCGCTTGCAAACCAGCCTCGACGTGCGCGAAGACCTGGAAGTCATGGCTGCCTGTGTGGCACGGCGCCTGGGCAGCAGTCCCAGTGTCGATGCGTTGAGCCAGTGGCCGACCGGCATGGGAATCAGCCGCTTGAGCAACGGGCATCTGCTGCTCGCTCAGTCACCCGCTTGGGACGTCGCGGCGGAGGGCGTCGGTCGCTGGGCTCGGCGTGCGCATATCGCCGAGTTGCTGGCGCGCCGTGTGCTGCTCGATGCCAGCGATCTGCGTCAGTGGCCCGGATACCAGTGGCTCAGCCAGGGAGTGGCCGGCGCTATCGGCTTGCTGTGCGTAGGCGATGTGGATGGTCCGCAAGCGCGGTCGGCACTGGTGAAGCTCAAGGCTGACGACCTGATCTTGGCCCTGGGGCGCGACGGTGAGCCTGTCGGCACCTTGTCCGAGGCCCGTGAGCTTGGCTGGGCAGAGTTCTATGCACCATTGGCCAGCCTGGACTGGGTTGCCAGGCAATCTCCAGAAGAACTTATGGCGCTGACCGCCGAGACCCGTACCGGTCAGCAATGGCCGGCCACTGTACAGGACCTGCTGGGGGCGCCCTCAGATCAAACCGTAGCCGAGGCGCTCAGGCGCTGGAGCGCGCCGTGATGAGTTCGATCCACTGTACTTTTCCCATTGGAGCCTTTGTCCATGCCATCTCGATACTCTCTCAAGCCGTCACGCCGTCCTGCACGATGGCGGCCCAACGCTTTGACACAAGCTTTGGCCCTTGGCCTTTCCTGTCAGATATACCCGGCCCTTGCCGCGGACCATCAGTTGGAGGGTAGCAGTGACGATGCCATCGAGATGGCGCCTCTGACGGTCAGCGCCCGGTTGAGCCAGGAGAGCGCCAGTGATATTCCCTTCGGCCTTTCGGTGATCGATGGGCAAACCTTGGAAACTCGCCGTTTGCGCACGCTCGAGGACGCGCTGCGAACCATACCGGGGGTGGATGTCAATTCTTGGGGCGGCGCCAATGACGCCAACGTACGCATTCGTGGGGTCGGCTCGCTGAACCAGATGAGCATGGATGACGGCTCGGTGGTGCTCAATATCGACGGTGTGTCCATGTCGGTGCGTAACGCCGCACTGGCTACCCTGGATGTGCAGCAAGTAGAAGTGTTGAAGGGGCCCCAAGGCACTCTGTTCGGGCGTAATAGCGAAGCCGGTGCGATCAACGTCACTACCCGTAAACCGACCCGCCACCTGGAAGGTTACGCACGCGGAGAAGTGGGCAGTCAAGGCCAGTTTATGGCCGAAGGTGCGGTGGGCGGGCCATTGACGGAAACCTTGGCCGGAAGGGCCGCAGTGCGTCGCAGCGGCTTCGACAACTGGGTCGATTCCCAGCAGGACGATGATCCCATGACCAAACCCCGGGATCTAGCCTTGCGCGGTAGCCTGCTCTGGGACAACGACCAAGGCACCACGGGCCTGCTGGTTGCCGAGCGGCAACGGGCGGATCGCTATGCCGGCCTGGAAATGCTCAGGCCCTTTGGCAACCCACCGTCTCTGGATTACACGCCGGGGGTGTTTGATGACAATCAGAAAACCAACGAACGCTACTCCTTCGAGCTGAATCATGATCTGGCGCAGGCACGGATTACCTCCATCAGCGCCTACACCAGCACCGATCTTAATGCGGTCAAAGGCTATGATCGTAACATCACCCGCGCGCTGTTCGGCTCGCCGTTCGAGTACCTTATCGAGGACTCTGCCTATGAGCAGGTATGGAATCAGGATCTGCGCCTGAGTTCGTTGGCCCACTCCGATGTGTTCTGGGTCACCGGGCTCAATCTGTCGCGTTCGGAGCGCAGTTTCGATTCCGACAACTTCACCAGTGGAGCACAGCAGAGGCGCGATTTCAGCACCAACAGTTACGCCGCCTATGGTGAGGTCACTTATCCGATCGCGCAGGACTGGAAACTCACAGCCGGTTTGCGTCATACCTGGGATCGCAAGACTTACGGTGCCGATTACCTCAGTCCCGGCAGCGCGGTCAGCGACAGTCGTCGCCTGCACGACAATTACAGCACCGGCCGGGGCGCGCTGTCCTATGCGCTGACGGATCAGACCAGCCTGTATATGGTGCTCTCCCGAGGCTACAAGTCGGCAGGGTTCAATGATTACGCCACCTCGACCAGGGACAGCGAACCCTATAAGGCGGCCAAGGTTAACGCCGCCGAGCTGGGCTTCAAGCATGAAACCACCGATGGTGCCTTGATTCTTGAAGGCGCGCTGTTCTTTATTCGTGTCCAGGACGATCACTTGCTGGGTTACGACTTCAATACCCTGGCGGTCAGCGCAGTCAACGCCGATACCCGTAGCAAGGGTGCCGAGCTTTCGAGTACCTGGCATGTCAACGACGAGCTCACCCTGAGTGGCGCCGTGAGCTACACCAACGCAGTGGTGACCTCCGATGCGCCGGGGGTATCAGGCGGCGATGTGGCGGCGGGCAATCGAGTGCCGGATGTGCCGTTATGGAGTGGTAATTTCAGTGTCGCATGGCAGAAAAACCTACCGGATTTTCTCGGCCTGACAGCTCCCCGCTTGAATTCCCTGGTCAACTACCGCGTGCAGAAGAGCCGCCCGGCCGACCCGCAGAATCACTACGATCTCAAGGGCTACGCCAAGCTTGATCTACATTTGGGTGTGGAGGTAGGTGTTTCGGAAGTGTATCTGTGGGGAGACAATCTGCTGGATACTCGGTACGACTTGTATGGCTCGTACTCCACTGATCAGGTGTTGACCGGAATGCCCGGACGAGGGCGTTCGGCGGGGGTCGGCTACAGCTACTCGTTCTGATCGCGCATAAATGAGAGAAACAGAGCGGTTTACTAGCAATCACTCGCCAGACTGTCATGGACGTGACGGTCTGGCGGTTCTTCGCCCGGAAACCGCCTTGCTGAGCAACTTCATCGCGGGCTGATCTCTTCCTTGTCGCCGCGAGCTGTTCATGTCTGAACAGCATGCCGGGGTTCCTCGCGTTCGTCCCTGCTCTGACCAAAGCCGTCAAGTGTGGCGGCCATTGGCATCCGATACCGCGCAGAATCAATAGATTGAACCACTTCACCTGATGACTCGGCGCCGCCTCACTATTCCTGTCTGACGCGTCTGGGCTGGTTCGTTGCGCATGGCCAGTGAACCTCATACGAGGCGGCGTGCCAGCATTCAATCAAGATAAAATCTTATTTTATAAGAATTATCGATGATAACCGAGAAGCTGTTGGGCTTACCCATACGCATCGTGGGATGTTGATTACCGTGCGGCGCGGATGATAGCCCGTACGCGTGCAACAGAGCTTCTTAAATGATATTGAGTATCAGTTGCATTAATGGGGCCCGGTGTGATTTAATTTCAGCCGCATCCTGTCGCTAAGGAGATTCAAAATGGCTGCCGTCGAAAAGGGGGCAAAGGACTCAATGCCGATCTCGCACCTCATTACGGATGGTTATGGGACCGATTCCAGTCCAGAGACCCTATGCCGGGTAACCCGGGTGCCGCTGCAAGAAGGGCTGGACATTGTGCGCTGGCAAAGTACTTTCGAACAGCCTGTGAAAATTCCTCTATATGACGACAGCGAGTGCATCCACTTCAGCTTTACCAATGTGCTCAAGGGCGAGGCGGTCTGTAGTTTCCACGACGGGCACCGGCAGCGGCGCTTCGCTATCGATGAAGGCTCAGGAAACATCAGTTTCGGGCGTTGCCGGCATGGCTTCTATTACCAACATGGTGAGATCGATAACGTCACCGTCATGGTTAGCCCCGAACTGTTGTCTCAATGGGAACTGGAAATCGATCCGCCCCTACACAAGGCGTTGGCTTGCGATCATTGTTTCCTGAAAGGTCACCGTAACGGTGAAATGAGTGCGACGGCGCATATGCTCTGCGGCGCGATGGACCAGGGGCCCAGTGCGCGTAGCAGCTTGTGGCTATATGGACAGAGCGTAACCTTGGTCAGCTTGTTCATGGAGACGCGCCGGAGCGCGGAATGTGTCTGCCGGGTCAGCCATATGGATCGTCAGCGTCTAATGCGTGCCCGAGGGCGTCTGCTAGAAGACTTGGGTAAGGCTCCCAGCCTGCCCGAATTAGCTCGAGAGGCTGGGATGAGCCTGCCCAAGCTGACCCGAGGTTTTCGCCAGGTTTTTGGCAATAGTGTCTATGGGGTTTTTCAACAGGCGCGTATGGAAAAAGCCCGCAGTCGGCTATTGGCTGGTGAAGATTCAGTGATGCGCGTGGCGTCTGATCTGGGGTATGCCAATGCCAGCCATTTTGCCACGGCTTTCCGTAAGCAGTTTGGAATCAACCCGTCGCAAATCAGACTACGAAGTTGAGGGCCTTGTAGTAGTTGTAAGTAGTTTGTAAGGCCCGCCTTTGATTCGGGGAAGGCCGCTGCTGCTGGGGAAGCGAGCGATATGAACACCCAGCAGTTCCGCCAGTAGGTGACGGCATGCTCGCACATGAAAGGACTATGCAACACGGGGAGCCCCAAGCGGTGATACGACGTGCGTATCAACCGGCGATCCGCGAGGGTCAGGCCGGGCTGTCTGGGGTGGCGGGAGGCCCGTAGTACCTGTGTGAGGCCGAGGAATTCCGGCGGAGGGAAGGGACCTTTCCGGGCTTTCTCTCGGCTGGGCGATTCCGCCCCCGTCCCCGGCCGCTTTGCAGTATCATTGCCCCTTTTACGCACCGTAAGTTCGGGGTCATCAATGCTGTGTCTGCCGGGTAGTCCTTCCCTCTCCACCTTCCGCCGCCAACGCCTGCTGGAGGCCCTGCGCCAAGCGGTGCCGACCATCTCCGGCGTCAGTGCCCGTTTCGAGCACTTCGTGCAGACGGAACGGGAACCGGGTACCCAGGAACGCCGGGTGCTGGAACAGTTGCTGACCTACGGTGGCGGCACCGCCGACGAAGGTCGGGGCCGGCTGATCCTGGTGGTCCCCCGCATCGGCACCATCTCCCCCTGGTCCAGCAAGGCCACCGACATTGCCCGCAACTGCGGCCTGGACGGCGTGGTCAGGCGCATCGAGCGGGGCATCACCTGGTGGATCGACAGCGACGCCCCCCTGGATGCCGATGCCCTGGCGCGCATCCTGCCCCTGATCCATGACCGCATGACCGAAACCGTCCTGCATGAACGAGATGAGGCGGTGGCCCTGTTCTCCAACGCGGAGCCGGCACCGCTGCGGACGATCCCCCTGGGGGACGACCCCCATGGTGTCCTGGCCCGGGTGAACGGGGAACTGGGCCTGGCCCTGACCCAGGACGAGATCGAGTACCTGGCCGACGCCTACGAGGCCCTGGGCCGGGATCCCTCCGACGTGGAGCTGATGATGTTCGCCCAGGCCAATTCGGAGCACTGCCGCCACAAGATCTTCAATGCGGACTGGGTGATCGACGGCAGGCCTCAGGAAAAGACCCTGTTTGCCATGATCCGCAATACCCATGCCCATGCCCCGGAAGGCATCCTTTCCGCCTACCGGGACAACGCCTCGGTGATCCAGGGCCACAAGGCCCGCCGCCTGACCCCGGACCCTGTGACCGGCGAATATCGGGATCAACCGCTGGATCTGCCCATCATCATGAAAGTGGAGACCCACAACCACCCCACCGCCATCTCCCCGTTCCCGGGTGCGGCCACCGGTTCCGGCGGCGAGATCCGTGACGAGGGCGCCACCGGCCGGGGTTCCAAGCCCAAGGCGGGGCTGACCGGATTCTCGGTCTCCAACCTGCGCATCCCCGGTTTCGAGCAGCCCTGGGAACAGGACTTCGGCAAGCCCGAGCGCATCGAATCCGCTCGCCAGATCATGCTGGACGGCCCCATCGGCGCCGCCGCCTTCAACAACGAATTCGGCCGTCCCGCCCTGGCGGGCTACTTCCGCACCTACGAGGCCCTGGTGCCCGGTGCCGGGGAGCCGGAACTCAAGGGCTATCACAAGCCCATCATGATCGCCGGCGGTGTGGGCAGCATCCGCGCCGAGCACGTGGAGAAGCTGGCCCTGCCGGAAGGCACCCCCGTGGTGGTGCTGGGCGGGCCGGCCATGCTCATCGGTCTGGGCGGCGGCGCTGCTTCCTCCATGGCCAGCGGCGAGAGCGCCCTGGCGCTGGACTTTGCCTCCGTGCAGCGGGGCAACCCAGAGATCGAGCGCCGCTGCCAGGAGGTCATCGACCGCTGTACCGCCCTGGGCGCGGACAATCCCATCCTTTCCATCCATGACGTGGGGGCCGGTGGCCTCTCCAACGCCATCCCCGAGATCCTCAACGACGCCGGCCGTGGCGGCAGCATCGAGCTGCGTACCGTGCCCTCCGACGAACCGGGGCTCTCCCCCATGGAGATCTGGTGCAACGAGGCCCAGGAACGCTACGTCCTGGCCATCGATGCCCGGCGCCTGGAGGCCTTCACCGCCCTGTGTGAACGGGAGCGGGCACCCTTTGCCGTGGTGGGTACGGCCACCGCCGAGCGGCGTCTGCTGGTGGGGGATGCCCTGTTCGCCAATCACCCGGTGGACCTGCCCATGGAAGTGCTGCTGGGCAAGCCCCCGAAGATGCTCCGGGACGTGCACCACCGCAGCTTCCAGAAACCGGAGGTGGATACCTCGGTGATGGACCTGGGCGAGGCCGTGCGTCGGGTGCTGCGGCTGCCCGCCGTGGCCTCCAAGTCCTTCCTCATCACCATCGGTGACCGCACCGTGACCGGGCTCGTGACCCGGGATCAGATGGTCGGCCCCTGGCAGGTGCCGGTGGCGGACGTAGCGGTGACCGCCAGCGACTATTGGTCCCATACCGGCGAGGCCATGGCCATGGGCGAGCGCACCCCCATCGCCCTGGTGCATCCCGCCGCCTCCGGACGCATGGCCATCGGCGAGGCCATCACCAACATGGCCGCGGCGGCGGTGGACGATCTGTCCCTGATCCGCCTCTCCGCCAACTGGATGGCCGCCGCCGGTCACCCGGGGGAGGACGCCGCCCTGTTCGACACCGTCAGGGCCGTGGGGGAGGCGCTGTGTCCCCGCCTGGGCATCGCCATCCCGGTGGGCAAGGACTCCCTGTCCATGCGCACGGTCTGGCGGCAGGACGGCGAGGAACGGGTGATGAGCGCCCCCCTGTCCCTGATCATCTCCGCCTTCGCCCCGGTGAGCGACGTGCGCAGCACCCTCACGCCTCAGCTGGTGACCGACCAGGGGGATACGGATCTGATCCTCATCGACCTGGGCAAGGGTCACCGCCGTCTGGCCGGCTCCGCCCTGGCCCAGGTGTTCGGCCAGGTGGGTCACCACGCCCCGGATCTGGATGATCCGGACATGCTCAAGCGCTTCTTCGCCGCCATTCAGGAACTCAACCGGGAAGGCCACCTGCTGGCCTATCACGATCGTTCCGACGGTGGGTTGCTGGCCACCCTGTGCGAGATGGCCTTCGCCGGTCGCACCGGCATCACCGTCCACCTGGACGACCTGGGGGATGACGACCATGCCGCCCTGTTCTGCGAGGAGCTGGGGGCGGTGGTGCAGGTCTCTCACGATGCCGTGGAGGACGTGCTGGCGCTGCTCAATAACGCCGGTCTGGGCCATCACAGCCACGTCATCGGCAGCCTCAATGACGAGCAGAGCATCGTCTTCCGTCGGGGCCACGAGATCCTGTTCCAGGCCCCCCGCAGCGAGCTGTACTCGTGCTGGGCCGAAACCAGCTACCGCATGCAGGCCCTGCGGGATGACCCCGACTGCGCCCGGGAGGCCTTCGAGGCCCTGGCCGATGAGTCAGATCCCGGCCTGACCCCGGTACTGGGCTTTGATCCGTCCGAGGACCCGGCCCTGCCGTTCATCCAGACCGGCACCCGTCCCCGGGTGGCGATCCTTCGGGAGCAGGGGGTGAACGGCCAGGTGGAGATGGCCGCCGCGTTCCACCTGTCTGGTTTTGCCGCCGTGGACGTGCACATGACCGACCTCATCGAGGGCCGGGTGGACCTGGCGGACTTCCGCGGTCTGGTGGCCTGCGGCGGCTTCTCCTATGGGGACGTGCTGGGCGCCGGTGGCGGCTGGGCCCGTTCCATCCTCTTCAACCCCCGCCTGCGCGAGGCCTTCCAGGCCTTTTTCCACCGTCCGGACACCTTCTCCCTGGGGGTGTGCAACGGCTGCCAGATGCTGTCCCAGCTCAAGGAACTGATCCCCGGTGCCGGTCACTGGCCCCGTTTCGAGCGCAACCGCTCGGAGCAGTTCGAGGCCCGCCTGTCCCTGGTGGAGGTGATGCCCAGCCCGTCGGTGCTGCTCAAGGGCATGGAAGGGTCCCGGCTGCCCATCGCCGTGGCTCACGGCGAGGGCAGGGCGGACTTCGGTGGTGACTCGGCTAAAGGGGTGATGGACTCGGGGATGGTGTCCCTGCGCTACGTGGATAACCGGGGTGAACTGGCGCGGCACTATCCGGCCAACCCCAACGGCTCCCCCCTGGGCATCACCGGGCTGACCACGGAGGACGGCCGAGTGACCATCATGATGCCTCACCCGGAGCGGGTGTTCCGTACCGTGCAGTATTCCTGGCATCCCCGGGACTGGGCCGAGGATGGCCCGTGGCTGCGGATGTTCAGAAATGCCCGGGTCTGGGTGGGCTGATGCCGAAGACCGCGCCCCAGGTCTCCTTCGTCATTCCCGCCTGGAACGAGGCCGAGTTGCTGGGGCGCACCCTGGACAACCTGAGGCAGGCCTGTAACGGCCTGCCGGAGTCGTGTGAAATCATCGTCGTCGATAATGATTCCGACGACGACACCGCTGACATCGCCCGGGCGGCAGGCGCCGTCGTGGTTCATGAGCCGGTGCGCCGTATCGCCCGCGCCCGCAATGCGGGTGCGGAGGTGGCGCGGGGACACTGGCTGATTTTCGTAGACGCCGATACCTGGCCTACCTCAGCACTGTTGCGGGCCAGTCTGGATGCCCTGGCCTCGGGGCGGATCTGCGCCGGTGGGGCGCGGGTGGAGTTTGACCACCTGGATTACGGGTTCTATCGGCTGGGGGCCCGTTTCTGGAACTGGTTGTCCCTGTCCCTGGGACTGGTGGCCGGATGCTATATCTTCTGCACCCGCGAGGCCTTCCAGGCCGTGGGCGGCTTCAGTGAAAAGGTCTATGCGGGGGAGGAGGTGTTTCTGTCCCGCCGCCTCAAGCGCTGGGGGCGGCGCCACGGGCAGCGGTTTCACGTGCTGCCGGAACCGACGGTACGGACCTCCGGGCGCAAGGCCCAGTGGTTTTCTCCCTGGCAGCATTTTCTGGTGACGGCGACGGTGCTGCTGGTGCCTTTTGCCCTGCGTTCGCGCCGGCTCACCTGGTTTTGGTATCGCCGGCCGAAATAGCCCTGATGGCGGGCGCCTCTCTCCACAGAGGGGGCTTACATCAGGCTGACCTTCACCCGGTACACCCCGCCGATCACCAGGTGCTCTCCCTCGCCCTGCAGCACCCCCGGTAGCAGGTCCTGGAAGCAGCAGACCTTGGTCGTTGGCACCTTCACCGTCAGGATGTAGTCCCCGAACTCGTCCGCCCGTTCCCGCACCGCGCTGAAGGCATTCACGTTATTCAACAGCACCAAGGCCTCGCTGCCGGACAGATGGGCCAGCACCTCGTGGTCCGCCAGCCGGTTCACGCCCCGGTACAGGGTGAGATGGGTGCGTGCGGGTGCCCGCCGCCGCAGTTCATACTGGGTGTAGGAGTACAGCAGGTCCAACTGTGATTCCAGGGCATTGGTGTTGTAAACCCCACAGACCCGTTCCTGCATGAACCGCCCGTAGGCCTCCGACTCCGCATCCGGCAGGGGTTCGCGGTGAAAACGGGTGATCAGCCCGAAACGGGATTCCACCCAGCCCTTGACGACCGCCGCCTCCCGGCCATCCGGGTTGAACCACCAGCCCCGGAGGGTGCGCAGGTAATCCGCCCGCGCCCGACCGCCTTCTTCCCCCAGCGTCAGCCCGCAGGCCACCGGATCATCCAGGCAGAAGTGGCCGCGCATGTAGGCCATGAAGTCATGGATACGGACCGCTGCGTCATCCAGCCCATCCAAATGACGCCACAAATCCCCATGCAGGGCCCTGACTCCATCCAGTTCCAGTGGGGCGGGGTGATCCTGGAAGGTGAGGCTGCCCAGGATCACCGCGGGCAGATTGCAGCGATTGATGGGCAGACGGGCTTCAGCGGGTAGGGAAGGGGGCGGCGGGGTGTCGTTATCCATACAGAACGGGGGTCTTTGTCGTGTATCTCACGTGCAATGTCGGATTGTTTAAAGAGTGTTTTTAACTTAATAAACAGAGGCTTATGCATTTATTTTGCGATTGGCACGGGGTTTGCTGAATACAGGGTGCACGCACACCCAATCGCAACAGTCAGGCAGAGGAGAACAAAGCCATGGCCCTTCGTCAATGTGCAATCTACGGTAAAGGCGGTATCGGCAAGTCCACCACCACTCAGAACCTGGTCGCGGCCCTGGCCGAGGCCGGCAAGAAGATCATGATCGTCGGTTGCGACCCCAAGGCCGACTCCACCCGTCTGATCCTGCACGCCAAGGCCCAGGATACCATCATGCAGATGGCCGCCGATGCCGGCAGCGTGGAAGACCTGGAACTGGAAGACGTACTCAAGACCGGCTACGCCGGCATCAAGTGTGTCGAGTCCGGCGGTCCCGAGCCGGGCGTGGGTTGCGCCGGCCGCGGCGTCATCACCGCCATCAACTTCCTCGAAGAGGAAGGCGCCTATGAAGAAGACCTGGACTTCGTCTTCTACGACGTGCTCGGCGACGTGGTCTGCGGCGGTTTCGCCATGCCCATCCGCGAAAACAAGGCCCAGGAAATCTACATCGTGGTTTCCGGCGAGATGATGGCCATGTTCGCGGCCAACAACATCGCCAAGGGGATCGTGAAGTATGCCAGTTCCGGCAGTGTCCGTCTGGCCGGTCTGATCTGCAACAGCCGCAACACCGACCGTGAAGACGACCTGATCGTCGCCCTGGCCGAAAAGCTGGGCACCCAGATGATTCACTTCGTGCCCCGCGACAACGTGGTGCAGCGGGCCGAAATTCGCCGCATGACCGTGATCGAGTATGACCCCAAGGCCAAGCAGGCCGACGAGTACCGGGCACTGGCCCAAAAGGTCATCGACAACAAGCTGTTCGTGGTCCCCACCCCCTGCACCATGGATGAGCTGGAAGACCTGCTGATGCAATTCGGCATCCTGGACGCGGAAGACGAGAGCATCGTCGGCAAGACCGCGGAAGAAGAAGCCACCGCATAAGGGTTCAGGCCGGAAGGGAGGTGCCCCGTGGGGGCCTTCCGCCGGCAGGCGCGCCGCGCAGCGGCGTGTTCATGAGAATTCCACCTGGCGTACGTCCACGGATTAGTGGCGGCGCAAGAGGAGCAAATCGCAATGTGCGCAATGAAACGCGAAGAAGCCGAGGCCCTGATCCAGGAAGTCCTCGAGGTCTATCCGGAGAAAGCCCGGAAGGACCGTGCGAAGCACCTGGCTGTCAGTGATCCCAATACCGAACAGGCCAAGAAGTGCATCGTCTCCAACCGCAAGTCGGTCCCCGGGGTGATGACCATCCGCGGCTGCGCTTACGCCGGTTCCAAGGGCGTGGTCTGGGGTCCCATCAAGGACATGGTCCATATCTCTCATGGCCCCGTCGGCTGCGGCCAGTATTCCCGCGCCGGTCGCCGCAACTACTACACCGGCCACACCGGTGTGAATGTCTTCGGCACCATGAATTTCACCTCCGATTTCCAGGAAAAGGACATCGTCTTCGGCGGTGACAAGAAGCTGGAAAAGCTCATTGACGAGATCCAGACCCTGTTCCCCCTGCACAAGGGCATCAGCATCCAGTCCGAGTGCCCGGTGGGGCTGATCGGTGACGACATCGAATCCGTCTCCAAGAAAAAGGCCAAGGAACTGGAAAAGCCGGTGGTGCCGCTGCGCTGCGAAGGCTTCCGCGGTGTGTCCCAGTCCCTGGGTCACCACATTGCCAACGACGCCATCCGCGACTGGGTGCTGCCCAACCGGGATGATGACAACAGCTTCGAGTCCACCCCCTACGACGTGGCCCTGACCGGTGACTACAATATCGGCGGCGACGCCTGGGCTTCCCGCATCCTGCTGGAGGAAATGGGCCTGCGGGTAGTGGCTCAGTGGTCCGGCGACGGCACCATCTCCGAGCTGGAACTGGCCCCCAAGGCCAAGGTGAACCTGCTGCACTGCTATCGCTCCATGAACTACCTGGCCCGTCACATGGAAGAGAAGTACGGCATTCCGTGGATGGAATACAACTTCTTCGGCCCCACCAAGATCGCCGAGAGCCTGCGCAAGATCGCCTCGCTCTTCGATGAGAAGATCCAGGAAGGGGCGGAGCGGGTGATCGCCAAGTACACGTCCGAGATGAACGCCATCATCGAGAAGTACCGTCCGCGCCTGGAAGGCCGCAAGGTGATGCTCTACGTGGGTGGCCTGCGCCCCCGTCACGTGGTGGGCGCCTACGAGGACCTGGGCATGGAAGTGGTGGGTGCCGGCTACGAGTTTGCTCATAACGACGACTACGACCGCACCATCAAGGACCTGGGTGAAGGCACGCTGCTGTATGACGACGTCACCGGCTATGAGCTGGAAGAGTTCGTCAAGCGGGTGCGTCCCGACCTGGTGGGTTCCGGGATCAAGGAGAAATACATCTTCCAGAAGATGGGCATTCCCTTCCGGCAGATGCACTCCTGGGATTACTCCGGTCCGTACCACGGCTACGACGGTTTTGCCATCTTCGCCCGGGACATGGATATGACCCTGAACAATCCCTGCTGGGACAAGCTCCAGGCCCCGTGGAAGAAAGCTGACGCTGCCGCCAAGGCCGCCTGAACCTGACCGTGGCGCCGCCGTAACCGGCGCCACGGCCACCGACAGATGTCATTCCAGACCGTTCGTCCACAGATTGGTGGCGCGGCAGGAGAAATTACCATGAGCCAGAACGCAGAAAACATCAAACCCTGCTACCCCCTGTTCCAGAGCGAGGAGTATCAGGAAGTCCTGGCCCGCAAGCGGGCCGTCGCCGAGGAGGCCCACAGCCCCGAGAAGGTACGTGAGATCTTCGAATGGACCACCACGGAAGAGTACAAGGAGCTGAACTTCCAGCGCGAGGCCCTGACCGTGGACCCGGCCAAGGCCTGCCAGCCCCTGGGTTCGGTGCTGTGCTCCCTGGGTTTTGAGAATACCTTGCCCTACGTGCATGGTTCCCAGGGTTGCGTGGCCTATTTCCGCACCTACCTGAACCGGCACTTCCGTGAGCCCGTCGCTTGCGTCTCCGACTCCATGACCGAAGATGCCGCCGTGTTCGGCGGACAGAAGAACATCATGGAAGGCCTGCAGAACGCCAAGGCCCTGTACAAGCCGGCCATGATCTCCATCTCCACCACCTGCATGGCTGAGGTCATCGGTGACGACCTCAATGCCTTCATCGGCAACGCCAAGAAGGAAGGCTACATCCCCGAAGAGTTTCCCACGCCTTACGCCCACACCCCGTCCTTCGTGGGCAGCCACACCACCGGCTGGGACAACATGTTCGAAGGCACCATCCGTTACTTCACCATCAACGACATGGAAGGCAAGGAGCCCGGCAAGAACGGCAAGCTCAACCTGGTACCGGGCTTCGAGACCTACCTGGGCAACTACCGGGTGATGAAGCGCATGATGAAGGAAATGGGGGTGGATGCCACCCTGCTGTGCGACCCGGAGGAGGTGCTGGACACCCCCGCCGATGGTGAGTACCGCATGTATGCCGGCGGTACCACTCAGGAAGAACTCAAGGATGCCCCCAACGCCATCAATACCCTGCTGCTGCAGCCTTGGCAGCTGGAGAAGACCAAGAAGTACGTGCAGGGCACCTGGAACCATGAAGTGCCCAAGCTGAATATCCCCATGGGGGTGGAATGGACCGACGAGTTCCTGATGAAGGTCTCCGAACTCACCGGTCAGCCGATCCCGGCCTCCCTGGAAAAGGAGCGGGGTCGCCTGATGGATATGATCACCGACTCCCACACCTGGTTGCACGGCAAGACCTACGCCCTGTACGGGGATGCGGACTTCGTCATGGGCATGGCTAAGTTCCTGATGGAGCTGGGCGCCGAGCCCAGGCACATCCTGGTGCACCATGCCAACAAGCGCTGGAAGAAGGCCATGGAGAAGGTTCTCTCCGAGAGCCCCTACGGCGCCCGCAGCGAAGTGCATACCAACTGTGACCTGTGGCACCTGCGCTCCCTGGTGTTCACCGACAAGCCGGACTTTTTGATCGGCAACTCCTACGGCAAGTTCATCCAGCGCGACACGCTGGCCAAGGGCAAGGAGTTCGAAGTGCCGCTGGTGCGGATCGGCTTTCCCATCTTCGACCGTCACCACCTGCATCGCATGACCACCCTGGGCTATGAGGGCGGCATGTACATCCTCACCACCCTGGTGAACGCGGTGCTGGAGCGTCTGGACGAAGAGACCCGGATCATGGGCGACACGGACTACAACTACGATCTGGTTCGCTAACCCCACGCGTCCTCATCTTTGCCCCTCTTCCATCCACGGGAGAGGGGCTTACTTCGCCGGAGAGAACACCATCATGCCCAGTGTCATGATCAACAAGACCGAAGCCGGGGGCCTGTCCCTGTACGTCCCCAAGAAGGATCTGGAAGAGATGATCGTTTCCATGGAGCACGAAGGCCCCGGACTCTGGGGTGGGGAACTGACCCTGGCGGACGGTACCCGGTATTACCTGGAGCCCATGGACCCGGAGCCACGGCTGCCCATCACGCTGCGCGCCAAGCGTCTGTGATATTGAAGCGGTCATCTTTCAGACAGCGCCGTTTCCCCGGCACTGGTCGAAGGTGGCTGCCTGGCAACGGGCTTCGACAGGCTCGGCCCGAACGGCATGGGTTGCCGTGTCAATGAATGAGCCAGATATCGACACCATCAGGAGATTCCCATGTCACCCGACATCCTCAACCGTGAATGCGCCCTGCGTATCGCCCTGGCGAGCCGGGTCCTGCCCGGGGTGCAGCTACCGCGCCTGATCGAGGCCATCATCGAGAAGGTGGATGCCCCCATCCGGGAGGATGGCCTGGCCAGGCTCACCGTGGCGGATCTGCGCCAGGCTTTCAAGCGCCCCAAGTCCGAATCAGGGGAGGAGGGCGGCCCCGGCGACGAGGCCCTGGAGATGGCCGTCCGGTATCTCAGTGGGGAACGGGACGTGGAGCCCGGATTGCCCGTCATTGAGGATTACGTGTCCGGTGACATGCCCGATTCCGTACGCATCGCCATGGCCTCCAATACCGGAGAAAAGCTGGACGGACATTTCGGTTCTTGCCTGCGGTTTCTGGTTTATCAGGTGTCCGCCACCGAGGCCCGTTTGGTGGACATCCGCGAGACGGAAACTGCGGATCTGAGCGATGACCGCAACGCCGCCCGTGCCGCCATGGTGAATGACTGCCAAGTATTGTATGTCCAGGGCATCGGTGGTCCCGCCGCCGCCAAGGTGATTCGCGCCGGGGTGCACCCGGTGAAGTTCCCCCGGGGCAGCGTGGCCTCGGAAGTCATCACCCAGTTGCAGGATGTCCTTAAAGGTTCCCCCCCGCCCTGGCTGGCCAAGTCCATGGGACGCCAGCCGCAGACGTTGGAAAAATTCCGTACCGGGCTGGAGGCCTGAATGAATCGCCCTTCTCCCCTCCGGGGGAGAAGGGCCGGGGATGAGGGGGGGGGGAGCCCCATCCTCCACAATGACACCCTTCCTCCAATCCTCCCGCCATTGTCGCATTCGCAACAATCAATTCGTTCCTGAAAGTCTCAAATAAACAATAGCTTGACGCCATCATCCGGCCTGGCCCACTCCTTGCAGTAAATCACGTCAACAACGCGCCAAACGCGGAGGCAAGGCATGAAGGCTCAGGACATCAAGGCACTGCTGGACGAACCGGCCTGTGCCCACAACACCCACAAGCCCAAGGGCGGCTGCACCCGGCCCAAGCCCGGCGCCACCGCCGGTGGCTGTGCCTTCGACGGTGCCCAGATCGCTTTGCTGCCGGTGGCCGATGTGGCCCATATCGTCCATGGCCCCATCGCCTGCGCCGGTAACACCTGGGACAACCGAGGTACACTTTCCTCGGGTGGCCCGGACCTGTTCCGCCTGGGCATGACCACCGACCTTACCGAGCAGGACGTGATCATGGGCCGCTCCGAAAAGCGCCTGTTCCACGCCATCCGCCAGGCCGTGGAGGCCCACCGGCCACCGGCGGTGTTCGTCTACAACACCTGCGTCACTGCCCTCATCGGTGATGACGTGGATGCCGTCTGCAAGGCCGCCCAGGAACGCTTCGAGGTACCGGTGGTGCACGTGGATGCCGCCGGCTTCTACGGCTCCAAGAACCTGGGCAACCGCATCGCCGGCGAGACCATGGTGAAGAAGGTGGTGGGCACGCGGGAGCCGGACCCCATCCCCGACTCCGCGGTTCGCCCCGGCATCCGGGTCCATCAGGTCAATCTCATTGCCGAATACAACATCGCCGGCGAGTTCTGGCACGTGCTGCCCCTGTTCGACGAACTGGGCCTGCGCATCCTCTGCACCCTGTCCGGGGACGCCCGCTTCCACCAGATCCAGTCCATGCACCGCAGTCAGGCCAACATGCTGGTCTGTTCCAAGGCCATGATCAACGTGGCCAGAAAGCTGGAAGAGCGCTACGGCACCCCCTGGTTCGAGGGCAGCTTCTACGGGGTACAGGACATGTCCCAGGCCCTGCGTGACTTTGCCTGCCTGATTGATGATCCGGATCTGACCCGGCGCACCGAGGATCTCATCGCCCGGGAAGAATCCCGCATTGATGCCGCCCTGGCACCGTGGCGGGATCGCCTGCGAGGCAAACGGGTGCTGCTCTACACCGGTGGGGTCAAGTCCTGGTCCGTGGTGTCCGCCCTGCAGGATCTGGGCATGACCGTGGTGGCCACCGGCACCCGCAAGTCCACCGACGCCGACAAGGCCCGGATCCGTCAGCTGATGGGGGAGGACGCGGTCATGATCGAGGACGGCAGTCCCGCCAATCTGCTTCGTATCTACGAAGAGACACAGGCCGACATGCTTATCGCCGGTGGCCGCAACCTCTACACCGCCCTCAAGGCCCGCATGCCCTTCCTGGATATCAACCAGGAACGGGAGCACGCCTATGCCGGCTATGAAGGGATGCTGGAACTGGCCCGTCAGCTGGCCATCACCCTGGAAAGCCCCATCTGGCCCCGGGTCCGTGAACCCGCACCCTGGGATGCCGACGGCATGCCCGTCACCGTGGAGGTCCGCTGACATGCCCGAGATCCTCAAGCGCAACAAGGCCCTGTCCGTCAGCCCCCTCAAGGCCAGCCAGCCCCTGGGCGGCGCCCTGGCGTTCCTGGGCATGGATCGGGCCATGCCCATGTTCCATGGCGCCCAGGGCTGTACCGCCTTTGCCAAGGTATTCCTGGTGCGTCACTTCCGGGAACCCATCCCCCTGCAGACCACCGCCATGGACCAGGTGAGCGCGGTCATGGGGGCGGACGAGGCCCTGCTGGAAGGCCTGGCCACCATCTGCAATAAGTCCGCGCCGGCTCTGATCGGGATCGTCACCACCGGGCTGTCGGAAACGGAAGGGGCCGACATCCACCGGGTGGTGCGGGAGTTCCGGATGCAGCATCCTGAATTCGCCCAAGTGGCGGTGGTGCCGGTGAACACCCCGGATTATTGCGGCTCGGCGGAGACCGGCTTTGCCCTGGCGGTGACCGCCCTCATCGACACCCTGGTGCCCGAGGCGAAGGCGGCCGGGACGGTCCCCGGCAGTCGGCCCCGGCAGCTCAACGTGCTGGTCGGGTCAAGCCTGACCCCGGGCGATGTGGACCATCTCAAGGAGATCATCGAGGCGTTTGACCTGGAACCGGTGGTCCTGCCGGATCTGTCCGCCTCCCTGGACGGTCATCTGGACGAGGCGCGCCTGTCCGCCCTGACCACCGGCGGCACGCCTCTGTCCGCCCTGGCCACTTTGGGGAATGCCCAGGCCACTCTGGTGGTGGGGGCCTCCATGGCCACGGCGGCGGACCTGCTCAAGGCCCGCACCGGGGTGCCGGATCTACGCTTTGACGGCCTGATGGGCATGGATGCCACGGATGAACTGCTGCTGGCCCTGTCCCGGCTCAGCGGCCGGCCGGTGCCGGCGCGCCTGCGCCGCCAGCGCGCCCGTCTGCAGGACGCGATGCTCGACACCCATTTCATGATGGGGCTGGCACGCATTGCCGTGGCCGGCGAGGCGGACCTGCTGGCGGGCTTTTCGGCCCTGCTGCGGGAAGTGGGCAGCGAGGTGGTGGCCGCCGCCGTGCCCGTCAAGGCGCCGGTACTGGATCGCCTTACAGTACGCACCATCAAGATCGGCGACCTGGAAGACCTGGAGGCCATGGCCCGGGAGCAGGGGGCGGAACTGCTCATTGCCAATGCCCATGGGGTGGCCTCGGCCCAGCGACTGGGCATCCCCCTGTTGCGGGCCGGGTTCCCCCAGTATGACTGGCTGGGTGGCTTCCGGCGGACCTGGATCGGCTATGCGGGGGCGCAACAGGCCCTGTTCGATCTTGCCAACCTGCGGGTGGCGTCCCATCACGGCGTGACCCCGTACCGCTCCATCTACGACCGTTCTCCCGACACCGACCTTCCGGAGGGTCCTCGCCATGGGACTTCAGCGTCGCCTGCAGGTGGTTACGCCACCTGTCACTGAGACCGCCGCCATGTCATTGCCAACCTCGATTCTGATTGCCTTTGCCAGTACGGACCTCAAACGGGTGGACCAGCATTTCGGGTCCGCCCAGTGTCTGGCCATCTACCGCCTGGACGGTGAGGGGGCTGCACTGGTGGAGGCCGTGCAGTTCGGTCTGCAGTCCCAGGACGGCCATGAGGACAAGCTGATGGCCAAGTTCGAAGCCCTGCAGGGCTGCGCCGCCGTGTATTGCGAAGCAGCGGGCGCCTCGGCGGTGAAGCAACTCCTGGCCCTGGGGGTACAACCCCTGAAGGTGGCTCACGGGACCCGTATCGGTCCGCTGCTGAGCGAGCTTCAGGATGTGATTCGGGACGGCAGTCCGCCACCCTGGCTGGCCAAGGCCATGCAGCAGGGACGTTCGGACCCGGACCGGTTTGACGCCATGGCCGCCGAGCCATGGGAAGAAGCCTGATCCATCAACCTGTGGACATTTGGGGAAGACATCCATGAGCAATACCACCGCT
The DNA here is from genome assembly GCF_022227785.1 of Ectothiorhodospira lacustris. Taxonomy (NCBI): domain Bacteria; kingdom Pseudomonadati; phylum Pseudomonadota; class Gammaproteobacteria; order Chromatiales; family Ectothiorhodospiraceae; genus Ectothiorhodospira; species Ectothiorhodospira lacustris. The sequence continues at coordinate 32,933 of NZ_JAJNQM010000028.1, forward strand.
GATCCCATTCTGGAAACCGATTTCATGAAGGAGATGGTCCGTCAGATGCGGGCCTTGGACACCTTCGGAACCCGGGATGGGCAAGCCGAAGAACAGCTGCTGTCCCAGTTCGTCATCACCCCGGAAAAGCGCAAGGAGATTCCCCTGGTCGCCGACATGGACCGGGCCACCCTGGTACGGGTGAATGCGTTCTACAACGCCGTCGCGGTGCTGATCGAGAAGGAATGCGGCCGCATGGCCACGGTCATGCTCAGCCTGAACGGGGAGGGTTTTGGTCGCGTGATCATCTCCGTGGGCAAGCTGCTGGTGGTGGACAAGACCCTGCGTGACGTCCATCGCTTCGGTTTCGACAGCCTGTCGAAGATGAAGACCGAGTCGGACAAGCTGCTGTCGGTGGCCCTGAACATCGTCGGCGATCACCCGGACGTGGCCGGGATGTAACAAACCAGCCCCTTTCATCGAAAAGGGGCATGACAAACAAGCCCCTCTCCCCTTGCGGGAGAGGGGGTGGGGTGAGGGGAAGGCCCACGGCACGGTGCCACGCCCATCCCTCATCCCCGGCCCTTCTCCCCCTGGGGGAGAAGGGAGACAAAAAACAAACATAGAGAAGAGGCGACACCCATGACCCAGATCACCGGCCTCACCCGGGGCGGGACCCCCTGGACACCGGCCTTCATCACCGAACTCAAGGAAGAAAACTGCATCGGCTGCGGCCGCTGCTACAAGGTCTGCACCCGTAACTGCTTCGAACTGGCGGAACGGGAGGTCGACGATGACGACGATGATTTCGACGACGATGCCTCCATGGTCATGCGCCTGCTGGATGCGATGGACTGCATCGGTTGCCAGGCCTGCGCCAAGGTCTGCCCGAAGAACTGCCATACCCATGCGCCCGCCGCTCTGGCGAGCTGAACGATAGAATCCCGGAGGACAGAAGCCATGTGGGACTATTCCGAAAAGGTCAAAGAGCACTTCTTCAACCCCCGCAACGCCGGTGCGGTCGAAGGGGCTAATGCCATCGGCGAGGTGGGTTCCCTGTCCTGCGGGGATGCCCTTCGCCTCACCCTGAAGGTGGATCCGGAGAGCCAGGTGATCCTGGATGCCGGCTTCCAGACCTTCGGTTGTGGTTCCGCCATCGCCTCCAGCTCTGCCCTGACCGAACTCATCAAGGGCATGACTCTGGATGAGGCCCTGGAAGTGACCAACGAGGACATCGCCGGCTTCCTGGACGGCCTGCCGCCGGAGAAGATGCACTGTTCCGTCATGGGGCGGGAGGCCCTGGAAGCGGCCATCGCCCACTATCGCGGCGAGGTCTGGAAGGATGATCACGAAGAAGGCGCCCTGGTCTGCAAGTGCTTTGCCGTGGATGCCATCAAGATCGAGCAGACCATCCGAGAGAACGGCCTGCGCACGGTCCAGGACGTGACCTTCTACACCAAGGCCGGCGGCGGCTGCAGCGCCTGCCACGAGGGCATCGAGGAGATCCTGGTACGGATGCTGGCCGAACGGGGCGAGGCGTTTGACCCGGAAAACCATGTCACCGCTCAGCCAGCCGATGCCCGTCGTGGGGCTACGGTCCGCACCATGCCGAAGATGTCGGTACGATCCGTGGCCATGGAGGAATGATCATGGAGCCCATCTACCTGGACAACAACGCCACCACCCGGGTGGACCCGGCGGTGGTGGAGGCCATGCTGCCCTTCTTCACCGAGCAGTTCGGCAACCCATCTTCCATCCACAGCTTCGGCAACCGGGTGGGGCACGCCATCAAGCAGGCCCGGGGCCAGGTGCAGTCCCTGCTGGGGGCGGAGCATGATTCGGAGATCGTGTTCACCTCCTGCGGCACCGAGTCTGATTCCACCGCCATCTTCTCGGCGGTGAAGGCCCAGCCCCAGCGCCGGGAGATCATCACCACCGTGGTGGAACACCCGGCCATCCTCAACGTGTGCGAACAACTGGAAAAAGAGGGCTACACCATCCATCGACTACCGGTGGATGGCAAGGGACGACTGGACCTGGACCACTACGCCGCCCTGCTGTCGGACCAGGTGGCCCTGGTGACGGTGATGTGGGCCAACAACGAGACCGGCACCCTGTTCCCGGTGGAAACCATGGCCCGGATGGCACGGGAAGCCGGTGTGATGTTTCACACCGACGCGGTGCAGGTGGTGGGCAAGCTGCCCATCGACCTGAAATCCTCCGCCATCGATATGCTTTCCCTCTCCGGTCACAAGCTGCATGCCCCCAAGGGCATCGGCGTGCTCTACTTGCGCCGTGGCCTACGCTTTAGGCCCCTGCTGCGGGGCGGCCATCAGGAACGGGGTCGGCGGGCCGGCACCGAGAACAGTGCCGGCATCGTCGCTCTGGGCAAGGCCGCCGAGCTGGCCATGGGCCACATGGACTTTGAAAACCAAGAGGTTCGTGCCCTGCGGGACCACTTGCAGGCGGGTCTGGCGGCACGCATTCCCCATGCCCTGGTGATGGGGGATCAGGACAACCGGCTGCCCAACACCCTGAACATGGCCTTTGAGTACATCGAAGGGGAATCCATCCTGCTGCTGCTGAATCAGGTGGGGATCGCCGCTTCCAGCGGCTCCGCCTGCACCTCCGGTTCCCTGGAGCCCTCCCACGTCATGCGGGCGATGGGGATTCCCTACACCGCGGCCCATGGTTCGGTGCGGTTTTCCCTCTCCCGCTACAACACCCGGGCCGAGATCGACCGGGTGATCGAAGTCATGCCCGAGATCGTGGCCAGACTGCGCAAGATGTCCCCCTACTGGGGCGTGGACGGCCCGGTCACGGACCCGGAAAAAGTATTTGCGCCTGCGTATGCCTGATTTGGGATGCGATCGGTCTCTCAGGAAAGTCCCTCTCCCTCTGTGGGAGAGGGGTAGGTGCTGGGCGCTGGGCGCCAATCAACCCTCCCGTCGCTATAAATCTGTTTTACGGTGGATTAATGTTCAGCGCCGCCTGGTATGCTAAGTGATTGATGAAGAACGGGTGGTTAAAGTTCTCCGGCTCTGGAATCGCTACGAATAATGCATAAAGCGCTGAATATATTTGATTCGCTTCCCAAGGACCTTAAATCAGAGGTTTTTGAAGATATTGTTCGTTCTTCACCGGTGAGAATTGAACGTATTGTTTCCAAGGGGCATGCCTCACCTGATAGCGGATGGTACGATCAGGACGAGAACGAATGGGTAATGGTTGTCGAGGGTAAGGCATCCTTGATTTTTGAAGATGGATCGAAATGTGACTTATCAGCGGGTGACTACATTAATATACCGGCACACGTCAAACACAAGGTGGCCTGGACAGATCCAGATGAGATCACCGTTTGGCTGGCTGTTTTCTATAAGTAGTAAAAATCCACATACTTTTTCCTGACGCCAGTCCAGGTGTTCGGCGGAGTCGTGGGCCTCCCAAAATCTCGCTCTACTGCTTCAGTTTTGAACTCAGGTATCTTTCAACTCGCTCATCTACTTCCAGGCCGCTTATCCGCATCCGGCCGGGGGTTAGCCCGTATCGGGGAGCTTGCCCGCTGGGTGGGAGGGGTCCGGTTCGGGATGGCCTCCTGGATGATCCCCACCGGCCCCGGGCGGCCAAAATAATAGCCCTGGTGGGTGTGGCAGCCATTGCGGCTTAGCCACTCCCAGTGTTCCCGGGTTTCTACCCCCTCGGCGATCACCCTCAGGCCGAGTGTACCTGCCAGGGCCACGATGGTCCGGGCAATGGCCGCGTCGTTGGGATCGTTGAGCACATCGCGGACGAACGACTGGTCGATCTTCACGTCGTCCAGGGGTAGGCGCTTGAGATAGCTCAAGGAAGAGTAGCCCGTGCCGAAGTCATCCAGGGCAAACGTGACGCCCCGGGCCCGTAACTGCCGCATCTTGCCGATCACTTCCTCCACGTCCTCCAGTAACAGGCTTTCGGTGATCTCCAGCTTGAGACGGTGAGGGTCGGCACCGGTGGTATTCAGTGCCCGCAGCACACCCGGCACGAAGTCCGGATGCCGGAACTGGCGGGCGCTCACGTTAGCCGCGACCTTCAGGTGTTTCAGGGAAGGGTCCCGGGCCCATTCGGCCAATTGGGCACAGGCGGTCTCCAGCACCCACTGCCCCAGGGGCAGGATCAGCCCCGTGTCCTCCGCCAGGGCAATGAACTCTCCGGGGGGCACCAGGCCCCGATCCGGGTGCCGCCAGCGCAGCAGGGCTTCGGCACCCGTTAACTGGCCGTCGTCGTCCACCAGGGCCTGATAATGCAGCAGGAACTGTTCTTCCGTGAGCGCCCGGCGCAGGTCGCTTTCCAGGGCGGCTCGAGCCGTCACTGAGGCCTGCATTGCCGGGTCGAACAGCCGCTGGGTGTTGCGCCCTGCCGCCTTGGCCTGATACATGGCCAGGTCGGCCCGCTTCATGAGTTCGTCCACGCTCACCGGCTCACGATGAAACAGGGTGATGCCGACACTGGCGGTGCTGTGATGCTCCTGGCTGCCGAGGAGATAGGGATGGTTCAGAGCAGCCAGGATCTTGTCGGCGACAATCTCTGCCTGTTGCGTGGCCTCCTGGGCTTCGTGGCTGAGTCTGTGCAGCATGACCACAAACTCATCTCCACCCAAACGGGCCACGGTGTCGGCCTTGTGCACGCAGCCGCTGATGCGCCTGGCCGCCTGCGTGAGCAGGCGGTCACCCTGGTCATGACCCAGGGTGTCGTTGAGGATCTTGAAGTTGTCCAGATCGATGAACAACAGCGCTCCATGATGGTTCTCGTGCCGGCAGAGGTCGACGGACGCCTCCAAGCGTTCGGTGAGCAGGCGCCGGTTGGGCAACTGGGTCAGCGGGTCGTAGAAAGCCAGGGTTCTGATCTCGTCCTCGGCCTGCTTGCGGGCGGTGATATCCCGGGCGATCCCCTGGAAGCCGGTGATCTGGCCCGCCTCGTCCCGTGAGGGTAGGGCACTGGAGCTATGCCAGCGCCAACTGCCATCCGAATGCTGCACCCGGTATTCGATATCCTGCACATGGTGGCCGTGGTGCATGACGTCGGCAAACG
>NZ_JAJNQM010000029.1:0-37850 GCF_022227785.1 Ectothiorhodospira lacustris
ACCGGGGCCATGGTGGCACATCCCGCGAACAGAATCGTCACGTATACTGCGATCAGCAGGTGCCGGAACAACGGCCGATGGCGGGATCTGGTGGGCACGATGCGCTAACACACTCGCATGGACATGAAAATGACACTAGCATTGAACCCCAAAAACGTCAAGGCAACAACTACCTACAATCCAAACTTGTTGTAATTTCGTGAAAACCATCCCTGCATCCCTGACCTGCGAGGCACCCTCATGACCCAGACGCCCGACATCGAGATCCTGGTGCTGTATTACAGCCGTTTCGGCGCTACCGCCCACATGGCGCGCCATGTAGCCCGCGGCGTCGAAGAGGTGAAACACTGTACAGCCCGCCTGCGCACCGTACCACCCGTATCCGCCACCTGCGAAGCCGTTGGCGAGGACATCCCCGCCGAGGGTCCTCCCTACGCTACCCTGGAAGACCTGCGGGAATGCCAGGGCCTGGCCCTGGGCTCCCCCACCCGCTTCGGCAATATGGCCGCCCCCATGAAATATTTTCTGGATCAGAGCAGTAGTCTGTGGCTGGCCGGAGCACTGGTGGGCAAGCCGGCCGGCGTCTTCACCTCCACCGCCACCCAGCACGGCGGCCAGGAATCCACCCTGCTCAGCATGAGCATTCCTCTGCTCCACCACGGCATGCTGATCACCGGCATCCCTTACACGGAGCCGGCCCTGAGCGAAACCACGTCGGGCGGCACCCCCTATGGCGCCAGCCATGTGGCCGGCCCGCAGGGTGACAAACCGCTGACGGACCATGAACGGACTCTGTGCCACGCCCTGGGACGGCGCTTGGCACGGACGGCCCGCGCCCTCGCACAAGGGGGCAACGAATGAAGGAAAAAGGGTTTCACCGACTGGCCCTGGCCGGGCTCCTGGGCCTGTTCGGTCTGATCTTCGCCTGGACCCTATGGATAGACCCGCCGCAACAATTCCCCCGGGCGATACTGCTGATACTGCTGCTGGGGCCGCTGCTGCTGCCCCTGCGCGGGCTGCTCCATGCCCGCCTGCAGACGCATATCTGGACGAGCCTGCTGAGCCTGCCCTATGTCTTGATCGGCAGCACGCTGGCCGCCGCCGGTGAGCAGCGACTCTACGGAGTCTTGATGATCCTGCTCAGCCTGGCCCTGTTTGCAGGATGCGTCGGGTTCGCACAGGCCATGAAAAAGCGCTGACCTCCGTTCAGGACGCCCCGCCCAGAATATGCTTCACAAACCGTACCGTCACCCGGCGCCGGGTGGACAGGGACTCCCTGTCCAGTTGGTCCAGCAGGGCAATCAGGGAGGGCAGGTCCCGGCGGTGGTGACGCAGCAGATACTCACAAACCTCCGGGGACAGCTCGAAGCCTCGCCGCCGGGACCGAGCCATCAGGGCCTCGCACTTGTGTACATCGGCCAGCACACGCAGCTGGAAGACCGGTCCCCACAACAGGCGTGAACGCAGATCCGGCAACGCGACCGGCAGGGACTGGGGTGCGGTGCGTGACGCCATCAGCAGGCGCCCACCGGAGTCACGCACGCTGTTGATCAGATTGAACAGCGCCTGCTCCAGATCCGGCTCCCAGGGCATCTCGTCCAGGTTGTCCAGGGCGATCAGATCCACCCCCTGCCAGCCCTGAAGCAGGTCGGAACCGGTCCCCGCCGTGATTCCCATCGGCAGATAGGCCACGCGCCCGCCCCACTCCGCTACCTCGTGACAGGCCGCATGCAACAGATGGGTCTTGCCCGCACCGGATTCACCGAACAGATAAAGCTGACGTTCACCCTTGCCGTGGGCCAGCCCCCTGACCGCCTCCGGGACCAGGGCTTGCCCCCCCGGATGAAAGGTCTCGAAATCCGTACCGTCACGCAGGGTGACATCCAGGGTCAGCTGACGGGCCATGAACCCCTCGGCACCGGGGCAGAGCGATCCCGGCTCATGCAGCGGAACGCCAGTGCAGGTAAGCCTTGCGTCCCCAGGTAAAGACATAGGCCAGACCGCTGCTCACGGTGGTGAACAACACCAGCATCAGCAGCCCATCCAGATACCAAGCGGGCAGCGCCAGAACACCGGCATTGATGATCACCGACAGCACCAGCACGATCTGAAAAAAGGTGTTGGCCTTACTGATGAAAAGCGGCTGCATTTCCAGACTGCGGGTCACCGCTCGGAAAGCCATCGCGCCCAGCACGATGACGGCATCCCGCGCCACCACCAAGGCGACCAGCCACCAGGGGAGCAACCCGGTCCAGGCCACGGTGAAATAGGTGCCCATCATCAGAATCTTGTCCGCCAGTGGATCCAGGTAGCCCCCCAATCGGGTGTACCACCCGTAGCGACGGACCAGCCAGCCATCCAGGCCATCCGACAGACCGGCAATGAGCAACAGCCACAACACCAATACGTACTGATGGGTGGCCAGGGCCCAGATGATGGGTCCCGTCAGGGCAATGCGCAGCAGGGTGATGACGTTGGGCAGCTGACGTAAATTCACCGCAGCAACCTGAACCCAACGGTTTCAATGCCGTCCACCGCCGTACCCGAGGACTCAGGCACCAGCGTGGAACCCAGCAAGGCGGCCCGTTCCAGATCACGCGCCCCTCCCCGCACCTGTAACAGAAACAGCGCCCGGTCCGACATCAAACCATGGGGCCGCAGACGGGACACCGCTGCCATGTCGCCCAGATAATTGACGACCCGGAGATAGTCCGCCAGGGAACTCACGCCACTGACGCTGACCATGATCCCGCCCCGATCCGTCTGCAGTCCGGCAACGGCCAGACGCTTCCCCAGATAATCCGCCGCCTGATGCATGGCCTGGGCCATCGCGGCCTCCTGAGTCTCACCGTCGCCCTGCCACTGTACGGATTCATCGCCGACAGACAACTGTATCCGCGCCAGCCAGCGACCGCCGGAAGGCTGCACCCGAGCCACCAGCACACCGCCGGGCCCATAACGACGGGACGCGTCCATCACAGGCTCATGGAACCCCCCCATCACATCGGCCAGGGTCACACGCCCCTGGTCTTCCAGATCCATGAGTGGGAACAACAGCGGCAGCCCCCGTTCCCGGGCGGTATGCTCCAGGGCGGATCTGGCCGGGTGATCATCGGTGGCCGAAACCAGCCGGCGCTCCTGACGATCCTGAACACCCAACCACACCAGCAGGGCGGGTCGATCCCCGGACCAGACCGGCAAGCCCGCATCCAGCAGGTGCTGTTCCACCGCACTGACATCGAAACGCACCCAGAGCAGACTGGTTGCTTCATCGGGACCGTCGAGATACCGGTATTGCTGGACATGGCGAGGGGCTTGTTCCAGCAGGGAGACGATCCGGGAATCATCCAGCATGTCGCGACGCCCCGTCAGCCGAACGACGACCTGGGCCAGGGCCCGGTTGAAGCCCTCCATGCGCTCCGGACGGTCTCGAGAGTCCACACTCACCTCGGCTTCCCCGAGTGAGGGGCCGGTGTCCGCGGACCCGACCAAGGGGACAGCCGGCAAAGCCGACAGCAGGAACAGCGTAGCAAGCAAGCGAAGCGAAACCAGGGTTCTCATAGGCTCGGGACTAGGGCTGCGGGCGTCGGACCCGTTAAAATAGCACAAAAGCCCCGTGCCAAGTCCGTCGGCCAAGGTTTTCGCACCTTGACCGGACCCGCGAAGATGGCTTGCCCCGTCCACCCTTGGTAACATCGCCGCCCTCCGGGCCGAAAATTCCGCTGGGTACAAGCTATCCGGCGGTTGCCTCCCATGGCAACCCGGCCCACAATCAGTTCATTGCACCCTCCCACGCAAGGTCAGAGTTTTCCATGGTCCAGAAAAACACTCCCCCCACCCAGGGCATCAGCTATCGCGATGCCGGCGTGGACATCGACGCAGGCAACGCCCTGGTGGAACGCATCAAGCCCCATGCCCAACGCACCCGGCGCCCCGGTGTCATGACGGGCCTGGGCAGCTTCGGTGCCCTGTTCGAGCTGCCCATTGCGGATTACAAGGAACCGGTCCTGGTCTCCGGCACCGACGGCGTGGGCACCAAGCTCAAGCTGGCCCAGCAACTGGGTCGCCACGACACCATCGGTATCGATCTGGTGGGCATGTGCGTGAACGACATCATCGTCCAGGGTGCGGAACCCCTGTTCTTCCTGGATTACTACGCCACCGGCAGCCTGGATGTGGACACCGCCGCGGACGTGGTCAAGGGCATCGCCGACGGCTGTGCCGAGAGCGGCTGCGCCCTGGTGGGAGGCGAGACTGCGGAGATGCCCGGCATGTACGCACAAGGTGAATACGACCTGGCCGGCTTTGCCGTGGGTATCGTGGAAAAGGCCCGCATCATCGACGGCAGCCAGGTCCGCCCGGGTGATGTGCTGCTGGGCCTGGCCTCCTCCGGCCCCCACTCCAACGGTTATTCCCTGATCCGCCGCCTGCTGGAGATCACCGGCGCGGACCTGGACAGCCCCTGCGGCGAAGTTACCCTGGGGGAGGCCCTGATGGCACCCACCCGCATCTACGTCAAACCCCTGCTCCAGCTGCTGCGGCAACAGCCCGTCCATGCCCTGGCCCACATCACCGGCGGCGGTATTCTGGAAAACCTACCCCGGGTAATGCCCGCCGGCACCGTGGCACGGGTTGATCCCCGGGCCTGGCCCTTGCCCCCGGTGTTCCAGTGGCTGCAGCAGGCCGGCGGCATCGAGGCGCGGGAGATGCTGCGCACCTTCAACTGCGGCGTGGGCATGGTCCTGGTGCTGCCCGAGGAAACCGTGGCCGCCACCGAAGCCCTGATGGCAGAGGCCGGCATCAAGAGCTGGCGCCTGGGTGGCATCGAGGCGGCGGACGGCGAAGCCCGCGTGGAGTTGGGCCGCTGATGCGTCAGAGTCCGTTACCCGGCATCGTCGTACTCATCTCCGGCTCCGGCACCAACCTGCAGGCGCTCATCGACGCCGTCGCGGACGGCCGCGTCCACGGCGAGATCCGCGCGGTGATCAGCAACCAACCCGAAGTGACGGGGCTGGACCGGGCCCGCCGCGCCGGCATCCCGGCCCAGGTGATCAATCACCGGGATTTCTCCGATCGGAGCGGCTTCGACCAGGCACTGATGGCAGCCATCGACCGGCACCAACCTGAGCTGGTGGTACTCGCCGGCTTCATGCGCGTGCTCACCCCGGCCTTCGTGGAGCACTACGATGGTCACCTGATCAATATCCACCCCTCCCTGTTACCGGACTTCCGTGGCCTACATACCCATGAACGCGCCCTGGAGGCGGGTGTCCAACAGCATGGCTGCAGCATCCACTTCGTCAACACGGAGTTGGACGGCGGGCCCGTCATCCTGCAGGCACGGGTGCCCGTGCTGATCGATGACACCCCACAGACCCTGGCGGCGCGGGTACAGCAACAGGAACACCGGGCCTATCCACAGGTGGTTCAGTGGTTCTGCCAGGGTCGACTGACACTCCGAAATGGACAGGTATGGCTCGATGAACAACCTCTGCAGGCTCCCCTTCAATTATCCGGCCCGGCCGTCCTCGCGGATACGCACTGACACCCTACCCTGGTGGTCACCGCGCCGGGCGGTGGTCGGCGCTGTACTGGCGACCCTCCTGCTGGGCGTGGGCATACCGGCAGCCCAGGCCCAGACCCTGCCCTTTGTCCCACCCTCCTATACTGCGGAATACCGGGCGCAGAAGATGGGTCTGTCGGTGGTGGCCCGGATCACGCTGACCCGGGAGGGGGAGCGTCTGCGCTACCGGGCAAGGGTCCGGCCCACCGGCATGCTGTCCTGGGTGCGCAATGACGAGATCATCGAACAGAGCATCCTGCGACTGACGCCCGCCGGGTTACGCAGCGAGGAATATCTCTACAGCCATACCGGCGCCAGCCGGGACCGGCGCACCGAGATCCGATTCGACTGGGAGGCCCTCAAGGCCGGCGGTACGCATAATGGCCAGGCTTTCGAGCTGGACATCCCGGAGCGGGCCATCGACCGCTTCGCCCTGCAGCTCTCCATGATCCACGATGTCTGGAGCGGCCAGCGCCGGTTCACCGAGACCATCGTGGAACGTAACCGTATCCGCACCTACGAGTTCACGGTGGGTGAGCCTGAAACCATCGACACCCCCATGGGCGCGGTGGAGGCCATTCCGGTCACCCGTTACAACGAAGAGCGGGACACCACCGTCAGTACCTGGTTCGCGCCCCGCCTCAACTACCTGCCGGTCCGCCTGGAACAGATGGAGGACGGCGAGCGGCTGGTCCTGACCATTCAGTCGGTGGAATGGCATGGTGACCGCTGACCCGCTGCCGGACCATGATCTGGCGGTCATCGGCTCCGGCCCCGGCGGCTACCGGGCTGCCGTGCTGGGGGCCTTGCGGGGCCTGTCCGTCGTCATCATCGAAAAATCGGACTGGGGCGGCTGCTGCCTGAATCGGGGCTGCGTGCCGAAGAAAGACTGGTATCACACCGCCCGACTGATGGCGGCCCAGGCACACTTTGCCGGGCGCGGCCTTGATGGACGGCTGCGGGCGGACCTGGACCGGGCCTGGCAGCATCAGCGCCGGGTGGTCGAGGGCATCCAGGCCCGCTACCTGGACTACCTGCGCCACCTGAAGGTCACCCGGCTCAACGGCCACGCCCGCTTTCTGGACGACCGGCACCTGTCTGTGGACACCCCCGATGGGCCAAGCCACCGGATCCGGGCTCGCCATATCATCATTGCCACCGGGGGGCACCCGGCGGTACCGACCCCGTTCGAGGCCATCCCCGGCAAGATCCTCACCACGGACATGCTGTTCGATGCGCCCCCGCCGGCGGGGGCGCGGGTGGCGGTGATCGGCAGCGGCGTGGTGGCCACTGAGTTTGCCTATATCTTCAGCCAACTGGGCAGGCAGGTCACCTGGCTGGCCCGTTCCCCCATGCTGCGTCGCCTGCCCCTGAGCCGGCCGGCCCGGGATGCCCTGACCCAGGCCCTGGCACGGCAAGGGCTGCACCTGCGTAGCGGGATCGGATTCGAGGCCGTCACGGCGGCCGAAGACGACGTCCGTCTGCACCTGACAGGGGGCGAGACCCTCGCCGTGGACTGGGTCTGCCTGGGGACGGGACGCCGCCCCCATACCGGGGGACTGGCGTTGGAGCGGGCGGGGGTCCGCACCGATCCACAGGGGTTCATCCGCCGCAATGACCTGCTGCAGACCGATGTCCCCCACATCTACGCCATCGGCGATGTGGCCTGCCAATGGATGACCGCCAACCACGCCCTGGCCGAGGCCACCGCCGTCATCGGCCACATCCGGGGCGGGCAGGCGCGGCATCTGGACCCCCTGCAGGTGCCCATGGTGGTCTACAGCGCCCTGGAGCTGGCGCGCCTGGGGATGGACGAGGCCATGGCGGAAGAGGCCGGACACGAACCGGCAGTGGGTTTTGCCGCCTTCGAGACCTCCCCCTGTGCCCTGGGCCAGGATGACACCGAAGGGTTCGTGCGTTTGATCGCGGACATGGATACCGGCGCCTTGCTGGGGGGGGAGATCCTGGGCGCACAGGCCGGTGAACTGATCCACCTGCTGTCTCTGGCCCCGGACCGGGACACGGCCCTGGCGTGGATCGCCCGGGGGGCCTTCAATCACCCCTCGCGAGCGGAAGAGATACTCAATGCGGCGGAAACCCTGGCCGGCAAATGGGGGCTGGAAGACCGGGTCTTCGGTCTCTGAAACCCGCCGGCCCGCGCCATCGGGTCACTGCTCCGGGGCGCTGGTCAGGCGCATCTCGATGCGCCGGTTGCGCGCCAGTGCCGCCGGCGTATCCGCCGGATCCAGGGGGTGAAATTCCCCATACCCCGCCGCCGCCAAGCGCCGGGGTGCCACCCCGCGATCGATCAGATAGTCCACGATCCGCTGCGCCCGGGCGGTGGAGAGCTGCCAGTTGGACGGAAACTGCTCGGTACGGATGGGCCGCCGGTCCGTGTGTCCCTCCACCATCAGCACCCAGTCGATATCTGCGGGGATGCGCTGTTCGATCTCCCGCACCAGCACCGCCACCCGGTCCAGCCGTGCCTGCCCTTCCACCTCCAGATCGGCGGAACCCGAGGCAAAGAACAACTCCGACTGGAAGCGGAAACGGTCGCCGACGATCTGGATATCCTCCACATCCGCCAGGGACTCCCGCAACCGACCGAAAAACTCCGAACGATACCGGGCCAGCTCCTGCACCCGGTCCGCCAGGGCGATGTTCAGACGCTCACCCAGATTCTCGACCTGCAACCGCTGGGCGGTGATCACCGCCTCCCGGGCCTCCAGGGCCTGATTGAGGGCGGTCAACTGCAACTGCACCTGCTCCAGCTGCCACTGCAATTGTTCCAGATCCGCCTGGGTCTCCGTCCCCAGGACCCGTTCCCGGGTCAGATCCGCCTGAATCTGCATCAGCATGCGGCGGTCGGCATCCTGCGCCTGCAGGGCCGCCTCTCGTTCCTCGAAGGTGGTCTGCAAGGTGGCGGTGAGGGCCTGGACGCGCCCTTCCAGGCGCACGTTGTCCACCTCCTTCAGGGCCAGGGTTCGGGACAACTCGCCGATACGATGATGCAGGGTCTCCACGGTCTGATCCCGCTGGAACAGCACACCGGAGAGAAAGAACTGGGACACCACGAACAGCATGAGCAGGAAGACGAAGACCAGCACCACGGTGGCCAGCACGTCCACGAACCCGGGCCAGATGTCCAGGGAGGCACGACTGCGGCGGCGGCTGGAGGGCAGCATGGGTGATCAGTGGGTTCCGGATGGCGTCGCTGAACGGCCCGTCATTCCCGCTCCCGCCCCCCTTCACCCAAGCGCGCCGCGGTGCGGGTCATCAGACGAACCTCGTCGCGCAGCACGCTGATGAACTGGCCCCGGTCCTCGCTCAGCTGCACCCGCAACTCCGCCAGGGTATCGGCCACCCGGGACAGGTGCCGGCCCATCTCCTGCTCGCTGTCGGAGCGGGCGCCGGTGGCCTCGGCCAGTCGCTCCAGCACCCCTTGCAGTTCCGACTGGGTGCGGGCCAGCCCGAGCATGGCCTTCTGCTCGCCGCGGACCAGTTGGGCCACCTCGGCCACCTCCTGCGTGAGGGCGATCAGACGCTGATCCGTGAGCCGTCGCTCTTCTTCCCCCCGGGCCATCAGGCGCTGGAGCTTGTCGAGACTGTCGGAGGTCTGTTCCAGCAAGGCCTGGATATAGGCCGGGACCGTGCCCTCCCCCTCCGACACCAGGGCGCCGGTGGACAGGCGGGTGAGCCCCGAGAGCCATTCCTCCAGTTCATTGTAGAAGCGGTTCTGGGCGTGACCCGCCTGCAGATCCACGAAGCCCAGGACCAGGGCGCCGGCCAGCCCGAACAGGGAGGAGCTGAAGGCGGTCCCCAGTCCCGAGAGGGGTTTTTCCAGCCCGCTTTGCAAGGCGGCAAAGGCCGCGTTCATGTCCTCGCCGCCGATGCCCAGATCCGAGATCACCGCCCCCACGCCCCGCAGGGTATCCAGCAGGCCCCAGAAGGTCCCCAAAAGCCCCAGAAAGACCAGCAGGCCGATGAAATAACGGGACAGGTCGCGGGATTCATCCAGGCGCATGCGAATCCCGTCCAGCAGGGTGCGCATGGAAATGGTGGACAGGGTGAACTGATCGCCGCGACGCCCGGTGAGCAGGCGGGCCATGGCCCCCAGCAGGCGGGTGCGAGGGAGCTGGGCGGCCTCCGGGAGATCGCTGCCGCGGAAGGCCTCGATCCAGCGCACCTCGGGATTAAGGATCAGCACCTGCCGGTAGTTCACCACCAGGCCCACCAGCAGCACGAACAGGATCATGCCGTTGAAGGCCGGGTTGGCCAGGAAGGCCGCCAGCAGGGGGCCGGACAGCAGCAACGCGGCCGCCAGGACCGCGAGCAGGAAGACGCTCATCCAGATGATGCTGTCCCTGGTCTTGCGCATGCGATGGCTCCCCCAGCCGGATGATCCCGAAATGGAGATAATAACCCGGCAACCCTACCGGCCCCTCCCCCTCTCTCCCACAAGGGAAGAAGGGCTTAATGGTAACAGGGCGGCGGGTGGACTTGTCGTGGAACCGGTCGGTTTTTGATCAGTCGCCGGCGATGGTGAGCCCGTCGATCAGCAGGGAACCGGTACGGATATTGGCCCGCTGGTCCACATCCGCCCCCACAGCCACCAGGTTCATGAACATGTCCTTGAGATTGCCCGCCACGGTGATCTCCGAAACCGGATACAGGATCTCGCCGTTTTCCACCCAGAACCCGGCGGCGCCCCTTGAATAGTCGCCGTTGACCATGTTGATGCCGTGGCCGATCAGCTCGGTTACCAGCAGCCCCGTGCCCATCTCCCGCAGCAGGGCCTGGGCATCCTGAGTGCCCGGATCAATGGTGAGGTTGCGCAAACCGCCTGCGTTGCCCGTGGTCTGCATGCCCAGTTTGCGTGCCGAGTAGCTGTCCAGGGCATAGGACTCCAGACGGCCGTCACGGACCAGATCCCGGGCCCGGGTGGCCACCCCCTCGCTGTCGAAGGGGGCACTGCCCAGGGCGCGGGGGATATGGGGTTGCTCGTGGATGTGCACGAACTCGGGGAAAATCTGTTCCCCCAGCCGGTCCACCAGGAAGGAGGACTTGCGATACAGGGCACTGCCGCGGATGGCGGCGACGAAGTGCCCCAGCATGGAACGGGCCACATCCGGGGCGTAGAGTACGGGATAGCGGCGGGTGGAAAGACGGCGGGCGTTGAGACGACGTACCGCCCGGCGGGCCGCCTCGATACCCACGGACTCGGGGGTATCGAGGCCGCCGGCCTCCCGGGCCACGGTATACCAGTAGTCCCGCTCCATGCTGCCGCCGTCCCCCGCCAGCACGGAACAGCTCAGGGAATGCCGGGTGGCGGCATAGCCACCGACAAAACCATGGGTGTTGCCGTAGACGGCGGTGCCGCGAAAGGTATTCACGCTGCCGCCTTCCGAATTGACGATCCGGGCATCCTCGGCGCGGGCCGCGGCCTCGCAACGACGGGCGATCTCGATGGCGGCATCGGCCTCCAGGTCCCAGGGGTGATCCAGGTCCAGGGCGGGATAGTCCCGGGCCATGAGCTGGGCATCGGCCAGGCCGGCAAAGGGGTCTTCGGCGGTATAGCGGGCGATCCGGCAGGCGGCCTCCGCCACCTCCCGCAGGGACTGGGCGCGCAGGTCGGAGCTGCTGGCGGAACCCTTGCGCCGACCGATGTAGACGGTGACGCCCACGCCCTGGTCGCGGTGAAACTCCAGGGTCTCCACCTCACCCAGGCGAACATTGACCGACAGGCCGGTATCGTGGCTGACGGCCACCTCGGCGGC
Organism: Ectothiorhodospira lacustris; assembly: GCF_022227785.1. Lineage (NCBI taxonomy): Bacteria > Pseudomonadati > Pseudomonadota > Gammaproteobacteria > Chromatiales > Ectothiorhodospiraceae > Ectothiorhodospira > Ectothiorhodospira lacustris. The sequence continues at coordinate 11,341 of NZ_JAJNQM010000029.1, forward strand.
CGTGGCCCCGGCGCGACGGGCTTCGTCCAGGACCTGCCCGACGAGGTGTTCCAGCGCCTGCGCATCAAGAACCGGGGTCTGGGGTGCGGACATGAGATCTCCTTGGTAATGCGTGTGGGTGATGCTCGTTGAAGGGCGTCTTCGGGATACACTATGCCCCATGACGACCGATGATGAATTTGATGAATTCGACCGCCCCAGCCGCGGCGCCCGCAAGCGGGAGGCTCAGGCCGCCAAGGACCTGGGCGAGGCCCTGCTGGCGCTTTCCGAGGCGGACCTCAAGGCCCTGGATCTGCCGGAACGCCTGCTGGAGGCCATCCGCCACTGCCGCGACCTGCGCAAGGAGGCCCTGCGACGCCAGCGCCAGTATATCGGCAAGCTGATGCGCCAGGTGGACACCGCCCCCATCCAGGCGGCCATCGAGGCCCGGGAGGCGGCGCGGCGCGCCCAGGCCCGACAGTTCCACCGGATGGAGCAGTGGCGGGACCGCCTGGTGACCGAGGGAGAGACGGCACTGGCCACCTTCTGCGATGAGTACCCCCGGGTGAACCGCAAGCGGCTGACCGCGCTGGCGACCGATGCCCGTTCGCAACGTCCCGGCGCATCCCGGGCCCTGTTCCGCCTGGTGTCCGAAACGATGCAGACGGTGGACGCCCCACCCCACGACGGTCAGTGACTGGTGCCGCCCACCGTCAGGCCGTCCACCCGCAGGGTCGGCTGCCCGACCCCCACCGGGACGCTCTGACCTTCCTTGCCGCAGGTGCCCACGCCGCTATCCAGGGCCAGGTCATTGCCCACCATGGAAATCCGGCTCATGACCTCGGGGCCGTTGCCGATCAAGGTGGCGCCCCGTACCGGCCGGGTCACCTTGCCGCCCTCAATGAGATAGGCCTCGGAGGCGGAGAAGACGAACTTGCCGGAGGTGATGTCCACCTGGCCGCCGCCGAAGTTCACCGCATAGAGTCCCTTGTCCACCGAGGCGATGATCTCGCCCGGATCATGGGCCCCCGCCAGCATGTAGGTATTGGTCATGCGGGGCATGGGCAGATGGGCATAGGACTCGCGGCGACCGTTGCCCGTGGGCGCCAGGCCCATCAGACCCGCGTTGAGCCGATCCTGCAGGTAGCCCTTGAGGATGCCGTCTTCGATCAGCACCGTGGACTGGGTGGGGATGCCTTCATCATCCACGTTCAGTGAACCACGTCGCCCGGCCAGGGTGCCGTCATCCACCACCGTCACCCCGGGCGCCGCCACCTTCTGCCCCATCCGGCCACTGAAGGCCGAGGTGCCCTTGCGGTTAAAGTCGCCTTCCAGGCCGTGGCCCACCGCCTCGTGGAGCAGCACACCGGGCCAGCCGGACCCCAGCACCACGGTCATGGTCCCCGCCGGTGCCTCGTCCGCCTCCAGGTTCACCAGGGCCTGACGCACCGCCTCCCGGGCATAGCCCAGACCCCGCTCCTGATCCAGGAAGAATTCATAGCCGCTGCGCCCGCCGCCGCCGCTGGAACCCTGCTCCCGGCGGCCGCCGTCCTCCACGATCACATGCACGTTCAGGCGCACCAGGGGCCGCACATCCGCCGCCACCGTGCCGTCGGTATGCATCACCAGCACCAGCTCATGGACACCGGCCAGGCTGACGATCACCTGGCTCACCCGAGGGTCCTGACGCCGGGCTTCCGCGTCCAGACGCTGCAGCAGATCGATCTTGGCATTTTCATCCAGGGTCCCCAGCGGATCCACCGGCAGATACAGCCGGTGCCCCGCCTCGCGACGACGTACCGGCACCGTGCCGTCCCGATGATCCCGACCGATGGCCCGCGCCGCCCGCGCCGCCTCCATCAGGGATGGCAGCAAGATTTCGTCGGAATAGGCAAAGCCGGTCTTGTCGCCGGAGAGGGCACGCACCCCCACCCCCTGCTCGATGTTGTAGCCGGCATCCTTGACGATGCCGTCTTCCAGCATCCAGGACTCGTGGCGAGAGACCTGAAAATACAGATCGCCCCCATCCAGCCCGGGGCCACACAGGGTTCCGAGCACCCGGTCCAGATCGGCCTCGGTCAGGCCGGCGGGTTCCAGCAGATGCAGATGGGCGGTATCCAGGGCGTGGGTCATGAACAGGGCCTTTGGTCGGTGACTGTGCGGATCAGACAGGGTGCGTGGTGCAAGGGGCTTTGATGTCAGTTTTGGGCCGCGGCGGCATCATTTCAAGCCCTCAAAAGGCAAGGGATCTGTGCCGCCGCATCACCCACCGGTTCAACCCAGGCTGCAGGACAGCCGACGATGGTAGATGGACGGGAAACTGCGGCGGATGGACTGCTGCCGCTCCCGGTCCAGCGTCCCGGTAACCACACCGGAGCCCCGCGGCAGACGATCCAGCACGTTGCCCCAGGGGTCCACCACCATGCTGTCCCCGTGGGTCTCGCGACCGTTCACGTGATAGCCGCCTTGGGCGGCCGCCACCACATAGACCTGGTTCTCAATGGCCCGAGCCCGTACCAGAGCCTCCCAATGGGCGCGGCCGGTCACGGCGGTGAAGGCCGCCGGCAACACCACGATTTCCGCGCCCCGGTCCAGCAGTCCCCGGTACAGTTCCGGGAACCGCAGGTCATAGCAGACCGACAGCCCCATCACACCGAAGGGGGTCTCCACCACCACCACCTGATTACCGGCCTCAATGGTCTCGGATTCCTCGTAGTGTTCATCGTTGTCCGGCAGGTGCACATCAAACAGATGGATCTTGTCGTAACGACCCACCATCCGGCCCTGGTCATCGTAGACCAGACAGGCCGCATGGACCTTGCCCGGGTCCGCGCATGCCATGGGCACCGTACCCCCGACCAGCCAGACCCCGTGACGCCGGGCCTGTTCCGCAAGGAAGTCCTGGATAGGGCCCTGTCCCGGCGCTTCCCGCACACCGACCTTGTCATGCTCGGACATCCCCATGAGGGCGAAGTTTTCCGGCAGGACCACCAGGCGGGCATCTGCCTGCGCGGCCTGGGTGATCAGGCGTCCGGCTTCCTGAAGATTGGCACTCAGGTTGGTCCCCGAGGCCATTTGAATGGCAGCGGCAATCGTCACATTAATTCCCTTGGCTATTGCGGTTCAGGGTAGGGGTTGCAGAGAGAGTTCCATCCGGCCGGCCATGCCCTCCCCCGAGACACGGATGATGTCTGCGGAAGGGACACCCAGTGCCACCAGCCAGTCCTGTAGTTCCGAGGCCCACAACCGCCCCTGCTCACCCGGCGGATGCCGCAGGATCACTTGCCCGCCGCCCCGGGCCTCATAGCGGGAGAGCAGGCTGCGCAGGGCAGGTTCGGCCACCAGGGAACCGGCGTCACGGGGCTGGGTCCAGACATCGGCATCGAGGGTAAAGACAGGCTCATCCGCCGGCAGGAGAAGGGGAAAACACAGCAAAATCAGGGGCAGGCCCCGGCGCAGGATCGGCAACATGGCGCTACTATAGCAACAGTGTGGTCAAAATGACGACAGTGCCTCAGTAACCTCGTCCCTCGGGGGTCCGGGCCACCGCCTCCACCCGTGGTGACGACCAGTCTCCGGTCACCCGGTACTCCACCCGGGCCGCCTCGTCGATGCGCTCCCCCACCCCCAGCACCCGGTCGAAGACGAAGACCGCCAGGCCCGCCACCGGACCGCCCAGCAGGGCGCCGGCCAGAGGTAGGGTACTCTTCACGCTCGGGGTCACGGTAATGGTCTGATCATAATCCCTGGCCTCCACCCCGGTGCGCCCCTGGATAAGGATGCGGGCCGCCGGTCCCTGGATGCTCAGATCATCGGTGTACACATTGCCCCGGCTAAGCTGGAAGGCCCCCTGCAGACGGTCGAAGACAAACCCGCGCTGGAAAAAGTCCCGAAAATCCAGGGCCAGGCGCCGGGGTATGAGATCAAGGCTGAACAGCCCCAGCAGACGGCCGGCACCGGGGTCCACCTCGGTCAGGCGCCCGTCCTCCACCCGCACCCGGCCCTCGCCCTCAAGGCCGGACCAGCCTACGTGGGCAGGGGTATCGGGCCAGTGCAGCCGCGCCTGCAGCGCGGCCTTGCCGCCACTGAAAACATGTTGAAAACCCAGCAGGCTCAGACTCCGCCCCAGATCATCAGTCTCCAGGGTCAGTTGCAGCAGCGTCTCGTGAGCATCTTCGGCCCGCCGGTGCCAATGCCCCCGGATCTCGCCCCGGGTCAGGCCCTCCTCGTCGGAAAGAGACAGGCTCCGGATCTGCAGGCCATCGGCCACCGCATCCGTCTGCAGTAAAAGATCTTTCAGACGATGTCCCTGCAGCACCAGCCGCTGGGCGGTCAAACGCACCGGCGGCAGGCGGCCGGGGTCAACCCGAGGCCGATCGCCGCCGGTTTCCGCCGCCGGGCCTTCCAACCGGTCCAGATCCAGCAACTCAAGGTCCATGACCAGAGCCTCCCCATCCTGGAGGGGCCACTGGATGCGACCCAACATCAGGGGGGATGCCACCTGCGCATCCCAATGTGCCGGGTGTCGGCGGGCATGGAGGCTCAGGTCATCAATGCGCCGCCCCATGACCTGCAGGCGATCCAGATGCAGATCCAGTTCCCTGAGCCCCCCTTCCCGGCTGACCAGTTCCATCTCTCCGATGTCGTCCAGCACCGCCAGCCAATCATCCAGCGACACCCCCGAGAGACTGCCTCTGATCCTGAAACCCTGCGCCGGCAGGACAGCGGCCTGGCCGCCCAGACGCAACTCTCCCCGCTGCAATCCACCTTCCTCATCAAAGGTAAACAGGGCACGTAGATCCTCTCCCAGCGTCACCCGTACCGGTGTCTTCTCGTCCCGCACCAGAGGGATTCGCACCGCCAGGGCGCGCGGTGCCTGCGGGGTCTTTGCCAGCGGCAGGGGCAGATCGGAGCGGACGCCCACCAGGTCGGACGACAGACTCAGCACCCCCTGCTGCAGCCCCCCGGGCGACGGCACGCTCAGCTGTGCCTCCCAGCGGGAATCCCCTTCCAGCCGGGCCAGCCAAGGCTCGGGCGCGATGTCGCGCAGTAATTCCCGGATCGGTTGGGGACCCGCGGCCCGGACCTCCAGGGCACCGGCGGGACTGTGGTCCAGCTGTACGCTGATGCGGGCATCGTTGAACCGGGCGGACACGTCACGGGCCCGGGCACTGCGCTCGGTGAAATCCACTACGCCACGCACCGCCTCCAGGACCAGCGGGGGATCCGCCAGGGACAGCTGGTTGCCATCCAGGGTCAGGCGCCCCTTGACCGTATCCGGCCGTACCTGATCGTCACGGTCCTGCAGCGGGATGTCGATGCGCATCTCCAACCCCGCCTCGCCGCGGACCGAAACCCCGTCCAGCAGCGTCTCCAACCCCTCCCCCAGGGGGCTCCGGGTGACGAAACTCAGATAGTCCCGCGCCGGACCCTGCGCCCGTCCCTCGATGTTTAGCACGGGACTTTCAAGATCCTCGATCCGTACCTGGGCATCCTGAATCCGGGCATCGAAGACGCGGCCCTGGCCGCCGTGAATCCACATGCCCTGGTTACGAAACTCCAGAGTACCCGAGACCCCTTCCAGGCGCGGCCAACCGGCTTCATAGTCCAGCACCCCCTCTTCCACCCTGGCGATGGCCTGGAAGACCCCTTCATCTTCGCGGAAGGGAAAATCACTGAACCGTCCCCGGAACAGCAGACCGCCCTCGATGACCCGACCACCCAGGATGCCGCGGCTCAGCCAGGCATGGGTCTTTTCCGGCAGGATGTCTCGAGGTAGATAGTGTGCCGTCCTGGCGCCGTCACCCTCGGCAAAGGACACCTGCAGGTCCATGCCGGGCTCATCCCCCAGTTGGATCACTCCCTGCCCCCGGGCCTGCAGGTCCGCATTGGCCAGCACCACTCCGTCCAGATGCAACCGGGGCACGTCAGGCCCCGGCGTCCAGCGCACCAGGCCCTGCAGGGTATCGGCCCGGAGCTCGTGGTCGAACAGGGTGGGCAGCGTCATCCCCAGACTGGTGCTGTCCAGCCACAGTTCGCCCCCCGCATCGGTGAAGGCAAAGGCACCATCCGCCCCCTCGATCCCCGGCAACACCGTCCAGGGAGACATGCCCGCCCCCTGAAACCGCCCATCGGTGACGAAACGAGCATCACCGCCATGGGGCAGGGTCATCGCCAGACGGGTTTCCGTCAGCGTGCCCTTGGGCGACAGCGCCGCGAGCTGGGACTGGAAGGGATTGTCCAGCCAGGGCTGATGCAGGATCAAAGGCACCAGATCCTCCAGGCGCAGATAGTCCAGCCAGGCGTTCACCTGGACGCCCCGGGCATCTTCCACCACGCTCAGGTCCAGGCCGCCGCCCGGCCAGTCATCCCCGTCCCGTGACAACCTCAGCCCATCGACCCGCAGATCCCAGCCGCCTTCACGGGCGTACCACAGGCCCCGTCCTTCCAGTATCCCCAGCACCGGCGCGGGCAGGTCCGAGTCCGGCCGGGACACCATGGCCAGGTCCCGCAGCCCCAGTTCCAGATAAGCCCGCTGCAGATCGCCCTTGCGCCAGTGCAACCAGAGCCGACCGTCCAGGCGGCCGGTCCGCAGACCCAGCGCGGCCCGGGTGTCCTCGGGCAGCCCCGCCAGCTCCAGCCCACCGGCCTGGATAAAGACCTTGCCGCTCCAGTCATCCCACTCTCCGTCGTGGTTCAGGTCCATGCCCACCCGGAACGACCGACCCAGCTCATCCGGCAGGAAGACCTCCCCGGCCATACGTGCGCGACGGGGTTCCAGTGCGATGTCCAGGTTCAGGTCATCAAACTGGTAATCGATGCCCAACCGCCGGTCCTCCCAGCGCAGACGGCTCCCGCTCAGGGTGAAGGCGCGGCCCGCCAGCAGGGCCAGCACATCCGCCGACGGCATGGATCCCGCATCCTCATCGCGCCGGGGCAATACCGGGTCGGCACCGTGCACCCGCACCCGGCCGGACTCGTCCCGTTGCAGGTGCAGATCGGCCCCACGCACCTGCACATGCCCCAACACCAGCCGACCCTGTCGCAGGCTGCGCCACGGGGAGAACCCCAGATCCAGGTGATCCACCACCAGGATCGGCCCTGTCTCGTCGGCAGTGTAGACGTGGACATCGGAGACCGTGACACGGGGAGACAGAACACGCCACCGGGCACGCAACGTCCCCACCTCAACCCGGTGGCCGGACTGCTCGGCAAGCACCCGCTCCAGTGGTGCACGCAGGCCGTCCAGCTGAGGCACGATCAACCGCAGGCCCACCACCAGCGTCGTGAGGACCAGCAGGCTGATGACCAGGATACGCAGGCTGACGGCCAGGGCGGGTCTGAGCAAGCGGCGGACTCCTCAAGGTCCGGGGCGGGAGGGGACTTACAGGAGCACGACGTCGAACTGCTCCTGAGTGTAGAGGCTCTCTACCTGGAAACGGATGGGGATGCGGATGAATTCCTGCAACTGGGCAACGCTGGCGGACTCTTCGTCCAACAGCAGGTCCACCACCGGCTGGGAAGCCAGCACCAGCAATTCCCGGGCGTCGAACTGGCGGGCCTCGCGCAGGATCTCGCGGAACATCTCGTAGCAGACGGTCTCGGCGGATTTCACGTAGCCGCGCCCCATGCAGGTGGGACAGGGCTCGCAAAGCAGATGTTCCAGGCTTTCGCGGGTGCGCTTGCGAGTCATTTCCACCAGCCCCAGGGGCGAGACGTCGCAGATCTGACTCTTGGCATAGTCCTTTTCCATCGCCTTTTCCAGGGAGCGCAGCACCTGACGTTTGTGGTCCTCCTGGGTCATGTCGATGAAGTCGACGATGATGATGCCCCCCAGATTGCGCAGGCGCAGCTGCCGAGCGATGGCCTGGGCCGCTTCCAGGTTGGTCTTGAAGATGGTTTCTTCCAGATTGCGATGACCGACGAAGGCGCCGGTGTTGATGTCGATGGTGGTCATCGCCTCGGTCTGGTCAAAGATCAGATACCCGCCGGACTTGAGCTCCACCTTGCGTTCCAGGGCCTTCTGGATCTCGTCTTCCACGTTGTAGAGATCAAAAATGGGGCGCTCGCCGGGATAGTGCTCGATCCGGTCCAGTAATTCGGGCACGTACTGAGCGGCGAATTCGCTCACCCGCTGCACCGTCTCCCGGGAATCGATGCGGATCTTTTCCAGCTCCACCCCCACCATGTCCCGCAAGATCCGCAGGGTCAGCGGCAGGTCCACGTAGACCTCGGAACCGGCCCGGACCTTCTGCGCAGCCTGCTGTATGGTCTGCCAAAGCTTGGCCAGGAAGATCATATCGTTGCGCAGGGCCTCCAGGGGGGCCGCCTCGGCGGCGGTGCGCACGATGAAGCCGTGGCTACAGCCCAGTTCCGCCTGCAGACCTTCCACCGTGCCCTTGAGCCGGGCACGCTCGGTGTCCGTCTCGATGCGGGTGGAGATGCCCACGGTGGTGTTGCCGGGCATCAGCACCAGGTAGCGGGAGGGTACGGTGATGTAGGTGGTCAGGCGTGCCCCCTTGGTGCCCAGGGGATCCTTGATCACCTGGACCAGGATGTCCTGGCCTTCCCGCAATAGGCGCTGGATGGACTCGGTACGCTCGGTCTCGCCCCCCTGCAGCTCTTCCCGCTCCACCGGGGCCACGTCGGAGGCATGCAGAAAGGCGGCCCGCTCCAGACCGATATCCACAAAGGCGGCGTCCATGCCCGGCAACACCCGGCTGACCCGCCCCTTGTAGATGTTGCCCACCAGCCCCCGGCGTCGAGCTCGTTCCATGCTGAGTTCCATCAACACGCCGTTTTCCACCAAGGCCACGCGGGTCTCCTGGGGGGTGACGTTCATTAGGATTTCCGTGCCCATCATCGGGGTGCCTTCAGGTTTGATTATCAATGCCGGATTTTAGACCGCAGCGGTGGAGAAGTTCCCCGGTCTCGAACAGGGGCAATCCCACCACGCCGGAGTAACTGCCCTCGATATGGGCCACGAACAGAGCCCCCAATCCCTGGATTCCGTAGGCCCCCGCCTTGTCGGTCGGTTCCCCGGAAGCCCAGTAGGCGCTCATGTCATCGGGACTCAGAACCCGGAAACAAACCCGGGTGGTGGACAGGGCCTGGTGACAGATCCCCTGGTGGATCAGGGCCACGGCGGAGAGGACGGTGTGGCTCCGTCCGGAGAGGCGACCGAGCATGGCCATGGCATCCTCCCGGTCCCGGGGCTTGCCCAGGATATCACCGTCAAGGCTGACCACGGTGTCCGCCCCCAGTACCGGCAGGGGACTGGGGGCGGACTCGTAGCCCGCCCAGGCCTTGGCGGCGGCCATGCGCCGGGCGAAGTCGGCCGGGGATTCCCCGGCCTGGGGTGTCTCATCCACGTCCACCGGGTGCGCCCGCCAGGCCACGCCGATCTGGTCCAGCAGTTCACGCCGGCGGGGCGAGGCAGAGGCAAGGATGAGCATGGGCGAATCTCCGGATCATGCATCAAGGTAGACGGCCGGCTGTGGCAGTAGGGCCGTTGGTCACGCCCGATGATAGGGGTGATTACGCAACAGACTCCAGCCACGGTAGATCTGTTCCGCCAGGATCACCCGCACCAGAGGATGAGGGAAGGTCAGCGGCGACAGGGACCATTTGAAATCCGCCCGGCTCCGGCAGGCGTCGGACAGGCCGTCGGCGCCCCCCACCAGCAGGGCCACGTCGCGGCTCGACTGCATCCACTGATCCAGTTGCCGGGACAGGCCCGCGGTATCCAGGCCGCGGCCCTTCTCATCCAGGGCCACCACCCAGCAGTCACGGGGCACCGCCGCCAGCAGACGCTCGCCTTCCTCTTCCCGCAGGCGCGCCACCGGGGCGTTGCGCCCCCGACGGGGCGAAGGGATCTCCCGCAATTCCAGGCTACATTCCGCGGGCAGGCGCCCGGCATATTCCTGATAGGCCTCGGTCACCCAGCCGGGCATGCGGGTGCCCACGGCCAGCAGGTGGATGCGCACCCCGGCCTAGCGGCGCAGACGGCGCAGGGCCGCGGCCGGAGAGTCCTCGTCCTCATCGTCATCCGGAGCCGCCTGCAGGGATTCGTCCGTCAGCCACAGCTTTTCCAGATTGTAGAAGTCGCGGACCTGGGGCAGCATCACGTGGACTACCACGTCGTCCAGGTCCACCAGCACCCACTCTCCTTCCCGTTCGCCTTCGGCGCCCAGGGGCTGGATACCAGCCGCCTTCACCTTGACGATGACATTGTCGGCCAGGGACTTCACGTGGCGGTTGGAAGAGCCGGAGGCAATCACCATGGCATCGGTGATGGCGGTCTTGCCCCGTACGTCAATACATTTGACGTCCTGGGCTTTCATGTCATCCAGGGCCTGGAGGACGATCTGGGTCAGTTGTTCTGTCTGCATGCATCCCTCTGGGAAAGCGGTGAAAGATAAAGCCAGGATAATACTGCCGGCACGTCATACCGATCGGGTCAGCCTGGGTTGCCCGTGCTACAGGCCCGATAGAGGCCGTGCCGATGAATGTACGTCAACACCGGTTCAGGCAGCAGGAACCTTGGACTGCCCCCCCGGGCCACCCGATCACGAATGGCGGTGGCGGAGATGTCCAGCTGGGTCACGGGCACGCACAGGATACGCCCCGCGGGCGCGGCGCGCAGGTCGGCGGGATTTTCAGCACGTCGGGCGGCGGCCCGGTCTTCCAATGCCGCAGGCTCGTCACTGCCCGGCCGGTGGGCCACCACGAGGTGGGCCAGGCTGGACAGATCCTGCCAGCGATGCCAGGAGGACAGCCCGGCAAAGGCATCCATGCCCAGAATGAGGCACAGGGGCACCGCCGCACCCAGCTCCCGGCGTAGGCTCTCCAGGGTGTCCACGCTGTAGGAAGGACCGTCCCGTTCCAGCTCCCGCCGGTCCACGCTGAAACCGGGGTGAAGCGCCACGGCCTGCTCCACCATGGCCAGGCGATGGCTCACGTCGGCCTCGGGCCGGCGCCGGTGGGGCGGCAGACCACAGGGAATGAAGCGTAGCTCATCCAGGCCCAGGTGCTCCTGGATCTCCAGCGCCGGACGCAGGTGCCCGAAATGGATGGGATCGAAGGTGCCGCCCAGGATGCCGATCATGGCTCCCCGAACCCGGGCTCACCCACGCACATGGCCGTCCCCCAGCACCACGTATTTCAAGGTGGTCAGGCCATCCAGACCCACCGGGCCGCGGGCGTGGAGCTTGTCGGTACTGATGCCGATCTCGGCACCCAGACCATATTCGAAGCCGTCGGCAAAGCGGGTAGAGGCATTCACCATCACCGAGCTGGAATCCACTTCCCGCAGGAAACGCCGGGCCAGGGTGTAGTTTTCCGTGATGATGGTGTCGGTGTGGTGGGAGCCATGGTGATTGATGTGTTCAATGGCCTCGTCCAGACCGGGCACCACCCGGATGCTCAGGATCGGGGCCAGGTATTCCGTCTGCCAGTCCTCTTCGGTGGCTTCGATGATATCCGGCAGGAAGGCACGGGTGCGGGCACAGCCCCGCAGTTCCACCCCCTTGTCGTCGAACAGAGGCTTGAGGGCGGTCAGTACCCGGGGCGCAATGGATTCGGCCACCAGCAGGGTTTCCAGGGTGTTGCAGGTGCCGTAGCGCTGGGTCTTGGCATTGAGGGTGACCCTGACGGCCTTGTCCAGATCCGCGTGGTCATCGACGTAGACGTGACAGATGCCGTCCAGGTGCTTGATCACCGGGATCAGGGACTCCTCGCTGACCCGGGCAATGAGGCCCTTGCCGCCCCGGGGGACGATCACGTCCACATGATCCTTGAGACGCAGCAAGGCCCCCACCGCGGCCCGGTCCGTGGTACCCACCACCTGCACCGCGTCGGCGGGCAGACCGGCCCGTTCCAGACCCTCGCGGATACAGTCGGCCAGGGCACGGTTGGAGTGGAAGGCCTCGGAACCGCCGCGCAGGATGGCGGCATTGCCGGATTTGAGGCACAGGCCGGCGGCATCCACGGTGACGTTGGGCCGGGACTCGAAGATGATGCCGATGACCCCCAGGGGGACACGCATGCGGCCCACCTGTATGCCGCTGGGGCGGTAGTTGAGATCGGAGATGGCGCCCACCGGGTCCGGCAGAGCGGCGATCTGGCGCAGACCCTCGGCCATGGTGCCCAGGCGTTCGGGATTGAAGGCCAGGCGATCCAGCATGGCGGCATCCAGGCCGTTTCTTTCACCGGCCTCCAGGTCCTTGCGGTTTTCCGCCATCAGGGGCTCGGCCCGGACCTCGATCAGCTCCGCCATGGCCAGCAGGGCCGCATTCTTGGCGGCGGTATCGGCGCGCAGCAGGACCCTGGAGGCCGCGCGGGCCTGTCGGCCCAGCTGCAGCATGTAGTCGTTGATGTTCTCGATCACGATGTCTGCCATCTTCGTTCAGTGTGAGTGGTTGCGGATCAAGGGAGACGGGTGGCCTGCCAATCCCAGAGTCAAGTCTAGCAATTCGTCCCAGGGGCTGCCCGGCTTCTGGCCCTTGGCCACCTGGTCCGCCCTCGCGCCGGCCCGCAACAACTGTCCCAGGGCTTGCAGGGACAGGCGCCGCAGGGCCTGGCGCACCACCGGCTGGCGCTGGGGCGGCCAGACCGACTTGAGGACGACCTGGGGCGGCGTGCCGGCGGCGGCCTGTTCCGCCAGCCGGTTGAGGGTACGGATCTCCCTCGCCAGGGCCCAGCTCACCAGCACCGGCGCGGTGCCCTCGCCCCGTAGACCGGACAGGATACGCACCGCCCTGCCCGCCTCCCCGGCCAGGGCAGCGTCGGTCAGATCATAGACACTGAAACGGGCGCTGTCGGCCACGGCGGCCATCACCGCTGCCTCGTCCACCGGACCGTCCCCCTGCAGCAGCACCAGCTTGTCGATCTCCTGGGCCGCTGCCAGCAGGTTGCCTTCCACCCGCTCCGCCAGTAGGCGGGCGGCCGCGGCAGTGGGGTGCAGCCCGCGACGGCCCATGCGACGGGTGATCCAGGCCTCGGTCCCCGCCAGATCCAGGGGCCAGACCTGGATCATCACCCCGGCCTGCTCCAGAGCCTGACACCAGCGGGACTTCTGCTCCTGTCGCTCCAGTTTGCCGCACTGAACGATCAGCACCGTGTCCGCCGCGGGCTGACGGGCATAGGCCTCCAGCACCTTGCCCCCCTGGACCCCGGGCTTGCCCGAAGGCATGCGCAGCTCCAGCACCCGGCGCTGGGCGAACAGGGACAAGCTGTCGGAGGCGGTCTGGACCTGCCCCCAGTCAAACCCCTTGTCCACGGTGAAGACCTCCCGCTCATCGAACCCTTCAGCCCGTGCCCGCGCCCTGATCGCGTCGGCGGCCTCCATCAGCTGCAGTGGTTCCTCGCCACTGATCAGGTAGACCGAGGCCAGCCCCTTTTGCAGATGGCTCTCCAGTTGCTCGGGTTTGAGTCGCATGGCCGTGCTTCAGTGATCCCGTGCCGCCGCCTGCAGGCGCAACAGGATCAACTGCACCAGGTCGCGGCGCATGGATTCCCGCAGGCTTTGTTCCTGCTCGGCCTGCCCCAGCACACCCTCCGGGTCGAAGAGATAGTCCCGGGTCAGGGTCAAGGTCTGCTCGCGGATCTCGAAATCATTACCGCGCCCTCTCACCGAGTAGCGCAGACGGGTGAAGACCTCGTACTCGGAGACCTGTGCGTCGCGCCCCACGGACAGGGCCCGGCGGCCGCTGCTCAGATCATGGATGCGCAACTCGGCCGTGGCCCCAGACAGGGGCGCCAGTTCCACCCCCCCGGCACGCAGGGCCAGTTGCAGATCGATGACCAGGGAATCGGAGGCACCCAGGCCGGTCACGGCCGTGCGCGCCATCTCCGGTGGCAACCCGGCCGCTCCCCGCAACTGAAAACCACAGGCAGTCAGCAGCAGGCAGGCCATCAGGACCAGGGCGACCCACACCCCTCCCGACAACCACGGCTTGACACCCGGGCCCATCATCACTTGGCAACCACGTTAACCAGCTTACCGGGAACCACGATGATCTTGACCACGGTCTTGCCGTCGATGTGCCGTCTGACGTTGTCATCGGCCAGGGCCAGGGTCTCGATGGCGGCGCGCTCGGCGCCGGTGGGCACCCGCAGATGGCCACGGAGCTTACCGTTTACCTGGATCACCAGCGCTTGGGTGTCACTCTCCAGGGCGACGGGATCCACCTGGGGCCAGGGACAATCCACCAGGGCATCCTGGTGCCCCAACTCGGCCCACAGGCGATGGGTGATGTGGGGAACGATGGGCGAGAGCATGAGCACGATGGCCTCCAGGGCCTCCTGCATCAGGGCGCGCCCCTGGGGCGTGGCGTCTTCGAAGCGGCTCAGGTCATTGAGCAGTTCCATGCAGGCGGCGATGGCGGTGTTGAAGGTATGGCGCCGGCCCATGTCGTCGCTCACCTTGGCGATGGTCTGATGCAGCTTGCGGCGCAACTCGGCCTGGGCCTCCGTGAGGGACGCGGCATCCAGGGACGGGACGGGACCGGCATTGACATGATCGTGGGCCTGCTTCCACAAGCGCTTGAGAAAGCGGGAGGCCCCTTCCACCCCGGAGTCGGACCATTCCAGGGACATCTCCGGTGGTGCGGCGAACATCATGAACAGGCGCACGGTATCGGCACCGTAACGCCGGATCAATTCCTGGGGGTCCACCGTGTTGCCCTTGGACTTGGACATCTTGGCCCCGTCCTTGAGCACCATGCCCTGGGTCAGCAGGTGGGTGAAGGGCTCGTCGCCGGGAACCAGGCCCTCGTCCCGCATCAGCTTGTGGAAGAAGCGGGCATAGAGCAGGTGCAGCACGGCATGCTCGATGCCGCCCACGTACTGGTTGACGGGCAGCCAGTGACGGGCCCGTTCATCCATCATGGCGCCGTCGTTGTCCGGCCCGGTGTAGCGGGCGTAATACCAGGAGGACTCGAAGAAGGTATCGAAGGTGTCCGTCTCCCGCTCGGCCTCGCCGCCACACCGAGGACAGGTGGTCCGGTAGAACTCAGGCATCTTCTTGATCGGGGAACCCACCCCGTCGAAGGCCACGTCTTCCGGCAGCACCACCGGCAGCTGATCTTCGGGGACCGGCACCGGACCGCAATCCGGGCAATTGATGATGGGGATCGGGCAGCCCCAGTAACGCTGACGGGAGACGCCCCAGTCCCGCAGCCGATAATTGATCCGGCGGCGCCCCCTGCCCTCGGCTTCCAGCTGACCGGCGATGGCATTGAAGGCCTGGTCGAAGTCCATGCCGTCGAAGCGGCCGGAGGCCAGCAAAATACCCTTCTCGGTGAAGGCCTCCCGGTCCAGGTCGATGGCGGCGGCCCCATCGGCGGGGCGGATCACCTGCCGGATGGGCAGGCCATAGGCCCCGGCAAACTCCCAGTCCCGCTGGTCGTGAGCGGGCACTGCCATGACGGCGCCGGTGCCGTATTCCATCAGCACGAAGTTGGCGGCCCACACGGGCACCTTTTCGCCGGTGATCGGGTGGATGGCCTTGAACCCGGTGGCCACGCCCCGCTTCTTCATGGTGGCCATGTCGGCCTCGGACACCTTGGTATGCCGGCATTCCTCGATGAAGCCGGCCAGGGCCTGGTTGTCCTCGGCAGCCAGGGCGGCCAGGGGGTGTTCGGTGGCTACCGCCAGGTAGCTCACCCCCATCAGGGTGTCGGGGCGGGTGGTATAGACGGTCAGGGGTTCGTCCCGGCCGTCCACCGGGAAGACCACCTCCACCCCTTCGGAGCGGCCGATCCAGTTGCGCTGCATGGTGCGCACCTGCTCCGGCCAGCCGGTCAGGGTATCCAGGCCGTTGAGCAGTTCTTCGGCGTAGTCGGTGATGCGCAGGAACCACTGGGGGATCTCCCGACGTTCCACCGGGGCGCCGGAGCGCCAGCCCAGGCCGTCGATGACCTGTTCATTGGCCAGCACGGTCTGGTCCACCGGATCCCAGTTGACCACGGCCGTCTTCTTGTAGACCAGGCCCTTTTCGAACAGGCGGGTGAACAGCCACTGTTCCCAGCGGTAGTACTCGGGCCGGCAGGTGGCCAGTTCCCGGGACCAGTCGTAGGCAAACCCCAGGCGCTTGAGTTGGCCGCGCATGTAGTCGATGTTTTCGTAGGTCCACTGGGCGGGGGGGACGCCGTGCTTGAGAGCGGCGTTCTCGGCGGGCAGCCCGAAGGCGTCCCAGCCCATGGGCTGGAGGACGTTGCGTCCCTGCATGCGCTGATAGCGGGCGATGACGTCGCCGATGGTGTAGTTGCGCACATGGCCCATATGCAGTCGACCACTGGGGTACGGGAACATGGACAGGCAGTAGAAGGGTTCCCGGCCGTCATCCTCCCGGGCGAGGAAGCAGTCATTGGCTTCCCACCAGGCCTGGGCATCGATTTCGACGACTTCGGGTTCGTAATGTTCTTGCATGGGTTCCACCGGCTGAATCTGGGAATGCACGGGCCAGGGGCGCAGACCGCCTCTGCGTTGTCCGTGGCTCCGGGAAGACCGGCAAGGATAACGTGACTGCCGGGGGGTCACAACTTCCGGCACATTGACCTGTGCCGGGGCATGGGTGGGACGCGTGAAACCTGGTGTACTCTTGAAAGCATGATGGAAGACAGGGGTAGGCCGTGGTCCCGTCGGCGGGACGCCGTGAATACGTCCCTGTAGGCTTGATTGCCGCATCCCTGCGGCAAACACCCGCCTCCAGGACCACGGCCTCCCCCTTCTGCAACACCGATCCTTTTTATGACCCATGTGCAATGCTGGAGGTTGGAATCATGTCGGACAAACAGAGCGAACATCCCATCCGGGACGGACTGGTCCATGCCTATGACCGGATGCTGGAACGGGTGCGGCATGCCGTGGAAGTGGCAGAGGAAAAGACCGGCCCGACCCTGGAACATGCCATCGAGGACGCCCGTCACAAGGCGGTGGAACTGGGCGAGGCCACCCGCGAGGAGGCCCACGAGGTGGCCGAGTACATCCGCCGAGACCTGCATGACATCGGCGACTACCTGAATGAGTCGAGCCGGGACTTTCGCACCTGGTTCCGCATGGACCTGCAGCTGATCGAGGCCCGGATCCTGGACCTGCTGTCCTCCATTGCCGACCGCACCCGGGTGGAGCTGGCGGAACTGGAGGCCCGCGCCCGGGCGGTCGGGGTCTGGCATACCGGTGAAGTGGCGGCGCCCGGAGTGCTGGCCTGCAAGCAGTGCGGCACCGAGCTGCATTTCACCGAGAGCGGCCGGATCCCGCCCTGCCCGAAGTGCCACGGCACCGAATATCGAAGGGCTCGGGACTAGGAGCGAGGCACCGGTGATGAAGGGGACGCCGGGCCGCGTCGCCCGGCCAGCACCAGCCCCGCCACCAGCAACGTCAGCCCCGTGACCACCGGCCAGTTCCCCCACAGGGCATAGGGGGTGCGCCCTTCCCGGGGCTGCGCCCGGGTGGTCAGCACATGGGTCTGGAACTGGGGCGAGCGATCCCTGAGGCGGCCGCGATGATCGATCACCGCCGAGATCCCCGTATTGGTGGCCCGAAGCATCTCGCGCCCCGCCTCCAGCGACCGCACCCGGGCGATCTCCAGGTGCTGATGGGGTGCGATGGAATCCCCGAACCAGGCATCGTTGGTCACGTTCACCAGCATCTGCGCCCGCGGCAGGGCGCGGATGATCAGGTGCCCGAAGGCATCCTCGTAACAGATGGAGGCCCCCAGCACGATCCCGGCCGCCTCCAGGGTAAAGCCCCCGTGCCCCCGGGACAGATCCGCCATGGGCAACTCGATATAACCGTCCAGCCACTCCAACAGGCCCCGTAGCGGCAGATATTCACCAAAGGGGACCCGCTTGCGCTTGTGATAGAACTGGGGATGCTCGGCATCCACCCGGGCGATGCTGTTGAACATGCGTCGGGTCTCGGGCTCATAGGTGAAGATCCCGGCCAGTAGTTCGCTGCCGTGGGTGCGGGCCTCCGCGGCCAGGGGCCGGAGGAAATCCTCGTCCAGGTAATGATAGAAACTGGGTACCGCCGTCTCGGGCCAGAGGATCAGGTCGCTGCCGAAGGCCTCTTCGGTCAGGTAGGCATACAGGCCCATGGCCGTCACCAGTTCATCCGGACGCAGCTTGTCCTCCTGGGCCATGTTCCCCTGCAACAGACTCACCTGCAGTGGCTCGCCCATGGGCCGGGTCCATTCCACCTGCTTGAGTCCCAGCCCACCCAGCCACAGCACCAGCATCAACCCCAACGCCCTCATCAGCCGGCGCCGGCCACCCACGACACCCCAGGCCAGGGCTCCGGCCATCATCGCCGCCACCATGCCGGTCCCGAAGACTCCCAGCACCGGCATATAGCCGGCCAGGGCCGTATCCAACTGAGCCGTCCCCAGCAGCAGCCAGGGGAATCCGGTGAGAAACCAGCCACGCCACCACTCGAACAGGACCCACAGGGCCGGCACCAGCAGCACCAGATGCACGAAGGCGGTCGTCCGACCCCGCAACCGGGCAACCAGATACCCCAGCAGGGCCGGGAACAGGGCCAGCAGCATCACGAAACCGGCCGTGATCAGGGCCGCCAGGGGGGCGATGGCCGCACCGAAGAGATGCAGGCTGTAGTACACCCAGTAGACCCCGGCCCCGAACATGCCCAGGCCGAAGGCATAACCCCGCCAGGCGGCCTGGCGGGGCTGCGCACCGGCCCAGAGTACGAACAGCAGGGCCGGTGCCAGCACACCCAGCAGGCGCAGTTCAAAGGGGGCAAAGGCCGGCACCAGGGCGGCACCGGCCAGCAGGGCCGACAGCAGGGCGGCTCGTGGGTACCTTTCCAGCACCCGGATCAGGGGCACAGCCGGAAGCGCGTGGGTCATGGGTTCACAGCGAAGTGGGCTCCGCCGCCTCGGCGGTCGGGGTTTCGCGATAACTCAGTTCCAGCAGATGCACCCGCCGGTTATCGGCCCGCAGCACCCGCACGTGGAAACGATCAAAACTCAGCTCTTCGCCCCGCTTGGGCACATGGCCGAAGCGATGGATCACGAAACCGCCGATGGTGTCGAACTCGTCATCACTGTAGTCGGTATTGAAATAGGCGTTGAACTCCTCAATGGGTGTCAAGGCCTTCACCGTGAAGCGGCCATTGGCGTGGCGCAGGATGTGAGTGAGGAAATCCTCGATGTCATGCTCATCGTCGATCTCACCGACGATCTGCTCCAGCACATCCTCGATGGTTACCAGGCCCGCCACGCCGCCGTACTCATCCACCACGATGGCCATGTGGTTGCGGCTGTTGCGGA
This sequence comes from Ectothiorhodospira lacustris, assembly GCF_022227785.1. Taxonomy (NCBI): domain Bacteria; kingdom Pseudomonadati; phylum Pseudomonadota; class Gammaproteobacteria; order Chromatiales; family Ectothiorhodospiraceae; genus Ectothiorhodospira; species Ectothiorhodospira lacustris. The sequence goes on from NZ_JAJNQM010000029.1 coordinate 30,611, forward strand.
ACTCCTTGAGCAACACGTTCAGGCGCTTGCTTTCGGGCACGAAGACGGCGGGACGCAGGATGTCCTGCATATCGAAGACCTCCTCGCCGTCCTTCACGAAATAACGCAGCATGTCCTTGGCCAACAGAATCCCCACCACCTCGTCCCGGTCATCCCCGATCACCGGGAAGCGGGAATGGGCCGAGTCGGCCAGAATGGTGACGATGTCGTCCAGTGCGGCATCCCGTCGCACCATGTCCATCTGTGCGCGGGGGATCATGATGTCCCGCACCTGCATCTCGGAGACCTGCATCACCCCCTCGATCATGCCCAAGGCATCGGGATCGATGATCTGGCGCTGGTGGGCGCTGCGCAGCAGTTCCACCAACTGGGTGCGGTCCTTGGGTTCGGCCCCGGAAAGGGCCAGGGTGAAACGCTCCACCCAGCTACGGGCGGGAGGCTCACTGGATCGGTCGGTATTCATATGATGGTTTTTCTGGAAAATTCAGCACACATAAGGATCTGCATGGCCTAATTCTGCCATGAGCAATGTTTCAATCGTCTCCATCACCTCGGCCTCCGCCGGGGACAGATGATCAAACCCCCGCAGGTGCAACACGCCGTGAATCACCATGTGCGCCCAGTGACTCTGCACCGGCTTGCCCTGCTCCGCCGCCTCCCGATTCACCACCGGGGCACAGATCACCAGATCCCCCAAGTGATCCACGGGCACGCCTGCCGGGGCCTCGAAGGGGAATGAGAGCACGTTGGTGGGACCGGACTTGCCTCGGTACTGGTGATTGAGTTCGGCACTCTCCGACACATCGGTGATACGGATCGCCACCGACCCCCCGCAGCCCTGACAGGCCAGGTCCACCCAGCGACGAAAGCTGGCCGGGCCGGGTATCCCCTTGCGCGGCACCGCATATTGAAGCTGGACATCCCGTGACATCAGCGGTCCTTGCGAGACGATTCGCTCGCGTCATAGGCCTCGACGATCCGCTGCACCAGGGGGTGACGCACCACGTCCCGGGAGGTGAAGAAGGTGAAGCTGATACCCTTCACATCCTGCAGAATCTCGATCACGTGGCGCAACCCCGACTGCCGGGGATTGGGCAGATCCGTCTGGGTCACGTCGCCGTTCACCACCGCGGTGGACCCGAAACCGATCCGGGTCAGGAACATCTTCATCTGCTCCGAGGTGGTGTTCTGGGCCTCGTCCAGGATCACGAAGGCATCATTCAGGGTGCGGCCACGCATGTAGGCCAGGGGCGCCACCTCAATGACGTTGCGCTCCATCAACTTGGCCACCTTCTCAAAGCCCAGCATCTCGTAGAGGGCGTCATACATGGGCCGCAGATAGGGATCGATCTTCTGGGCCAGGTCCCCCGGCAGGAAGCCCAGCCGCTCCCCGGCCTCCACCGCCGGACGCACCAGCACCAGCCGTCGCACCCGCTCCGTCTCCAGAGCCTCGCAGGCAGCGGCCACGGCCAGGTAGGTCTTACCCGTGCCCGCCGGCCCGATGCCGAAGTTCAGGTCATGGGTGCGGATGTTGCGCAGGTAGCGGAGCTGGTTGGCCCCACGACCGCGGATCACGCCCCGCTTGAGATGCAGCGGCGTTTCGTCATCATCCGCCTTTTCCTCCCGCCGGGCCAGCAGGCGGTCAATCCCCGACTCCTGCAGATGCAGGTGGACGCGGGCGGGGTTGAGGGTCTCCTTTGCGGTGGCACGGTAAAGATCCCGCAGCAATTCGGCCCCGGCCTGAGCCGGTTGCGGGTCTCCGATCACGTTGAAGCGGGCACCTCGGTTGTTGATTTCCACGCCCAGGCGCTGCTCCATGAGCCGCAGATGCTCATCGAACTGACCACAGAGGTTTGCCAGGCGCAGGTTGTCGGCGGGCTCCAGGGACAGTTCCACTGTCACCGGAGGGGCCGCCACTTGAGAATCGGCAGAAGTTTCAGTCAAGGCAGGTTCAGGCCATCAAGGCAGGTTGTGTGTCCACGGAGTATAGCCGGATCAGCCGCCCACGGCGGCCTTCGGCATCGGTTCGGGCTGCCGTTCATCGGGCACCCGTTCGCCCCGCAGTGAATGACTCAGGGCCTGGGTAATGCACACCGGGACGAATTGCCCGATGCAGTCCGGATCCGCCGGGAAGTTCACCACTCGGTTGTTGCCGGTGCGTCCCGCCATCCAGCGCGGGTCCTTGCGGGACGGTCCTTCCACCAGCACCGACTCCACCCGGCCCACCATGGCTTCGCTGATGGCCTGGGCGGAGGCATTGATGGTATCCTGCAGATGTTGCAGGCGTTGCTTCTTCACCGACAGGGGCACGTCATCGTCCATCACCGCCGCCGGGGTGCCGGGACGGCGACTGTAGATGAAGCTGAAGGACTGGTCAAAGCCGATGTCATGGATCAGTTTCATGGTGGCCTGGAAATCCGCTTCCGTTTCACCGGGGAAACCGACGATGAAATCCGACGACAGGCAGATATCCGGCCGGGCCTCGCGGATGCGCCGGATCTTGGACTTGTACTCCAGGGCCGTGTGCCCGCGCTTCATGGCCGCCAGTATCCGGTCCGAACCGCTCTGTACCGGCAAGTGCAGATGGCCGGCCAACTGGGGCACCTCGGCGAAGGCGCGGATCAGGCTGTCGGAAAACTCCACCGGATGGGACGTGGTGAAGCGGATGCGGTCGATCCCGTCCACCGCCGCCACATAGTGGATCAGCAGAGCCAGATCGGCGATCTCGCCATCGTGCATGGGTCCCCGGTAGGCGTTCACGTTCTGCCCCAGCAGGTTCACCTCACGCACCCCCTGGGCCGACAGCTGGGCCACTTCGGCCAGGACGTCGTCGAAGGGCCGGCTGATCTCCTCGCCCCGGGTATAGGGGACGACACAGTAGGTGCAGTACTTGCTGCACCCTTCCATGATGGATACAAAGGCGGTGGGGCCGCTGGCCCGGGGCTCGGGCAGAGCGTCGAACTTCTCGATCTCGGGGAAGGACACGTCCACCACCGGATAGCGGCCGCCCCGGGCGCTTTCCAGCATCCGGGGCAGTCGGTGCAGGGTCTGGGGACCAAAGACCATGTCCACGAAGGGGGCTCGCTCCCGCAACAGCGCCCCTTCCTGGCTGGCCACGCAACCGCCGACACCGATCACCACGCCGGGGCGCTGTTCCTTGATGGCACGCCAACGGCCGAGCAGGGAAAAGACCTTTTCCTGGGCCTTTTCCCGAATGGAGCAGGTGTTGAGCAGGAGCACATCCGCGTCCATGGGATCATCCGTCAGTTCGCCCCCATGGGATTCACGCAGCACATCCAGCATCTTGCCCGAGTCGTACTCGTTCATCTGGCAGCCGTGGGTCTGGATATAGATCTTGGTACGCATGGGGTGATTCTTGGGAGTCCGGTCAGGCAAAACGAACGCGATATGAATGCTGCAGAACAAGCCCCTCTCACCTTGTGGGAGAGGGGATAAAACCTCAGAAGGGAATATCGTCCTCGAAATCATCCTGCATGGGACGACTGGAAGATGCCGCCGGGGCTGGAGCCTGCCGGGGGGTGGGCCTGCCGCCGTCGCCGGCGTCATGGCCACCCGTGCGTCCCCCTTCGAAATCACCGGACCCGCCGCCGCTGCGACCACCCAGCATCTGCATTTCATTGACCACGATCTCGGTGGTGTAGCGCTTGATGCCATCCTTTTCCCATTCACGGGTCTGCAGGCGCCCTTCCACATAGACCTGGGAACCCTTGCGCAGGTATTCGCCCGCGATCTCCGCCAGGCGCCCGAAAAACACCAGCCGGTGCCACTCGGTGCGCTCCGTCCAGTCGTTAGTCTGCTTATCCTTCCAGCGCTCTGCAGTGGCCAGGCTCACGTTGGCCACGGCGGCCCCACTGGGCATGTATTTCACATCCGGATCATTGCCCAGATTGCCGATGAGGATGACCTTGTTGATGCCTTTAGCCATGAGACCGCTCCAGAAACAGAAATCGTCCATTGTATCGTGATTGAAGGGGCAGGACCGGATTTTATCCGGCCGCCCACCAGAGCATAGCCTGTCCACAGGCTCATGTGGGAGCCTGCGACTCGTCGTCACCCCCGCGAAAGCGGGAGTCCAGGGTACTGCGCCGAGGCTGGGCCATGGATTCCCGCTTTCGCGGGAATGACATGCAGAGAACCGCACTCACTCACCTTGAGAACCGTATTCGATCATCCGGTGGGATCCAGCGCCAGCATGGGCGCCAGAAACCGCCCCGTATGTGACCGGGGTTCGACGGCAATCTGCTCGGGCGTTCCCGCAGCGATGATCTCGCCGCCACCGGAGCCCCCTTCCGGTCCCAGGTCAATGAGCCAGTCCGCCGTCTTGATCACGTCCAGATTGTGCTCGATCACCACCACCGTATTGCCGTGATCGCGCAAGCGATGCAGCACCTTAAGCAACTGTTCCACATCATGGAAATGCAGGCCGGTGGTGGGCTCATCAAGGATATAGAGGGTACGACCGGTATCCCGCTTCGACAGTTCCCGTGCCAGCTTCACCCGCTGGGCCTCGCCACCGGACAGGGTGGTGGCATTCTGCCCCAGCTGAATATACGAGAGCCCCACATCCATCAGTGTCTCCAGCTTGCGCCGCAGGGCCGGTACTGCCTGGAAGAATTCCAGGGCATCCTCCACGGTCATCTCCAGCACCTCATGGATGGTCTTGCCCTTGTAACGAATCTCCAGGGTCTCCCGGTTATAGCGCTTGCCCTTGCAAACATCGCAGGACACATAGACATCCGGCAGAAAATGCATTTCAACCTTGATGACACCATCGCCCTGGCAGGACTCGCAGCGCCCGCCCTTCACATTGAACGAGAAGCGCCCCGGGGCATAGCCCCGTGAGCGGGCCTCCGGCACCCCGGAAAACAGCTCGCGGATGGGCGTGAACAGCCCCGTATAGGTGGCCGGGTTGGAACGGGGCGTGCGACCGATGGGGCTCTGGTCGATGTCCACCACCTTGTCAAAAAACTCCGCCCCTTCCAGCACGGCATAGGGTGCCGGGTGCTCGCCGGCGCGGTTGATGCGCAGGGCCATGAGACGATAAAGGGTATCGTTGATCAGAGTGGATTTGCCGGAACCGGAGACACCGGTGACGCAGGTGAACAGCCCCACCGGAATAGACAGATCCACATCACGCAGGTTATTGCCGCTGGCGCCACGGATGACCAGTTGACGCGCGGGATCCAACGGATGCCGTCGGGCGGGGACATGAATCCGGCGATGTCCGGACAAGTACTGTCCGGTCAGGGATTCACCGAAACGACTGATCTCCTCCGGGGTCCCCTGAGCCACGATACGGCCGCCGTGACGACCGGCGCCGGGGCCGATGTCCACCACATGATCCGCCCGACGGATGGCGTCCTCATCGTGCTCCACCATAATCACCGTGTTGCCCAAATCCCGCAGATAGGTCAGGGTGTTGAGCAAGCGCTCGTTATCCCGCTGATGCAGACCGATGGAAGGCTCGTCCAGGATATACATGACGCCCACCAATCCGGCTCCGATCTGGGAGGCCAGCCGGATACGCTGGGCCTCCCCCCCGGACAGGGTATCTGCAGACCGATCCAAGGTGAGGTAATCCAGTCCCACGTTCACCAGAAAATCCAGCCTGGCAACGGTCTCCTTGACGATTTTCTCGGCAATCCTGCCCTGCTTGCCGGGCAACAACAGACCCTGAAAGAAATCACGAGCCGTCCCGATGGGCAGACGGGTCAGCTCGGGTAACGTGTGGCTCCCGATGAACACATGTCTGGCGGACCGATTCAGACGCGTTCCCAGGCAATCCGGGCAGGGATGCATGGAGCGATACTTGGCCAGCTCCTCGCGCACGGCACTGGAATCCGTTTCCCGATAGCGGCGCTCCAGATTGGGAATGATCCCTTCAAAGGGGTGGCTGGAACGGGCGACCCGTCCCCGTTCGTTCTGATACTCGAACTCGATGCGCACACGACCACTGCCGTGGAGCACCACCTGTCGGACCGACTCATCCAGTGATTGAAACGGGGCCTCGATATCGAAATCATAATGCCGCGCCAGACTCTGGATCATCTGGAAATAGTAGGCATTGCGCCGGTCCCAGCCCCGCACCGCACCGCCCGCCAGACTCAGCTCCGGGTGGGCCACTACCCGCTCGGGATCGAAAAACTGCTGCACACCCAAGCCGTCACAGGTGGGACAGGCGCCCACTGGGCTGTTGAAGGAAAACAGCCGTGGCTCCAGTTCCTGAATGGCATAGCCGCAGACGGGGCAGGCAAAGCGGGAGGAAAACACCAGCGGGACCCGGTTCGGCTCATCCAGCCAGGCCACTAGGGCGATCCCCTCGGAGAGATTCAGGGCAGTTTCCAGAGATTCCGCCAGGCGCACACGGACATCATCCCTCACCCGAAAACGATCCACCACCACCTCAATGGTGTGCTTGCGGCGGGGTTCCAGCTTGGGGGGATCATCCAGTTCCACCAACTCGCCATCAATACGGGCACGCAGATAGCCCTGTGATCGCAGCCCTTCGAGCACGTTCAGGTGCTCCCCCTTGCGCTCCTGAATCACGGGGGCCAGCAGCATGAGCTTATCCCCTTCGGGGAGCGTCATGACCTGATCCACCATCTGACTCACGGTCTGGGCCTCCAGGCTGGTGTCGTGATCGGGGCAACGAGGAATCCCTGCACGGGCAAACAGTAGGCGCAGGTAATCATAGATTTCAGTAATCGTCCCCACGGTGGAGCGCGGGTTATGAGACGTGGTCTTCTGCTCGATGGAAATCGCGGGAGACAAACCCTCAATATGATCCACATCGGGCTTTTCCATCACCGACAGAAACTGCCGAGCATAGGCCGACAGAGATTCCACATAGCGGCGCTGCCCTTCGGCAAAGAGGGTATCGAAGGCCAGGGAAGACTTACCGGATCCGGACACTCCGGTAATGACGATCAGTCGATCCCGCGGTAGTGTCAGATCTACGTTCTGCAGATTATGGGTACGGGCACCGCGGATGAGGATGTGTTCCATAGAACTAAGGCTCCCGGAAGGGTTGCCGGCAGGCAAACGATCATTCTAACACTGAAAAGCGAAGCCCCTGCCGTCACGCCCCGCAGAGTCCCCACACCCTGTAGCTCTCTCCTTGTCTTCTTCCCTCCTGCCGTCGCTCTGCCCTTTCGCCGTCACGCCCGCCCCCCTGTCGTCACTCCCGCGCAAGCGGGAGTCCAGGGTGTTGAGTCTGCCG
>NZ_JAJNQM010000003.1:0-55000 GCF_022227785.1 Ectothiorhodospira lacustris
CGACTATATCGACCTGGAACACCCGCCGGAATGGTTTCTCGCCCTCTCCCCCACCGGCAAGGTCCCGGTGCTGCAGGTGGACCAGCGGACGGTCCTGTTCGAATCCGCCGTCATCAACGAATTCATCGATGACATCACCCCACCCGGCCTCAAGCCCACCGACCCGCTGACCCTGGCCCTGAACCGGGCCTGGATCGAGTTCGGCAGCCAGGCCATCATCGACCAGTACCGGCTCATGATGGCTGAAACGGAACATGACCTGGAACAGCATCTGGCCGCCGCCATCGCCGGACTGCGCCGCCTGGAAGCGGCCCTCGGTGAAGGCCCCTGGTTCAACGGCGAGGCCTTCTCCCTGGTGGATGCCGCCTACGCCCCCCTGTTCATGCGCTATACCCTACTGAACCGGGCCATACCTCTGCTCGACGGGGCCGACTTCCCCCGAATCCAGGCCTGGGCGGACCGACTCAATGCCCTGGATGCAGTCAAGACGTCCGTGGTGCCGGATTTCGCCGCCCGCCTCAAGGCCTATCTACAGACCAAGGAGGGGCACGGCCCCCGGCAGTTTGCAAGGATTCCGGGTTGAGAAGGAGCGGTCAACCCGGCCCGTCTTGGCAGGGCCAGATGACGATCCGGGTCTGCCAGTCATCCCGCATCCTCTGCTCGCAGAGGATGCGGCCTTGCACGGACACGCCCGCCCGATGGACGCTCTCCGGATCACCGGTAAGCAGAGGATGCCACGACGGCAGCCCCCTACCCTCATGGAGGCGGCGATAGGCGCAGGTAGGCGGCAGCCACGCCACCTGGGTCACTTCAGCCGGGGTCAGCCGGACACAGTCCGGTACCTGAGACAGGCGATCCTCATACCGGCTGCAGCGGCAGCTCTGGGGGTCCAGCAGACGGCAGGCCACGTCCGTGTAGTAAATCTCGTCGGTATCCTCGTCCTGCAGCTTGTGCAGGCAGCAGCGTCCGCAGCCGTCACAGAGTGCTTCCCATTCATGATCGTCCAGGTCGGCCAGCGGCCGGCCTTCCCAGAAACCGGGCTTGAGCAATGCCCCGGTCATGGCTGCAGCCGATCCAGGCCCTCGCCGGCCAGGATGCGCCCCTGGGCCTCGTCGAAACGGGCCGGTGCGACGTAGTGCAACACATCCCGGCCCCGGCGATTGAACATCAACACCAGCCCCTGCTCCGGATACAGCCAGTAGCGGCGACCATCATCCATGGGCAGGCGCTGGTAGGGCTCACCAAAACGGGCCAGCACGGATTCCTCATCATAACGGGCCCTTGGCACATAGGTGATCTCCGCCACCGGCAGCGCCAGCGCGGCCCGGGTGTCGCTTTCCGACAGTTCCAGACGGCGTGCGCCGCTGGGGGTGGCCTTGCCATGGACCGCCCGCTCGGCAAAGCCTGACAGGATCTCCTCATCCGCCACCAGTACCGCCAGGAAATTGGCCTCGAAGGGCCCCAGTTTCACCGGCCCGAAATAGGCCTCCAGGCTCTTCCCATCCTCCCGGGTCTGAAACAGGGCCAGGCTGGGAAATGCCATGAACCGTTCCCGCAGGTCCGACAGCGGCGTCTGTTCCAGGTGAATGCCGAAGACGCTGGAGGTCCCGTCGGCATGGACCTCCACATCCCAGGGCAGATCATCGTAATGGGTCCGGGGCGGCGAGCCGGTCAGCAGAAAGGCCAACCCGAAAAAGGGGATGGCAACGGATAGGGTCAACAGGATCTTTTTGAACATGATGTGGTCACAGTGGGAAGCGCCGTGGAATGGGCAAGATTAACATCCCCTGACCGGGGGGCGGGCGCGGCCGCCGGACGGCGCGAAGAATCCGCCCGATGGGAAGACATTCGCCCATCATTCAACTAGACTTGTAGTAAGCCTCAATCCAGAACAAGCCAATGGTCATCACAACCGCAAGCTACAGTGCGCTGTCCGGGATCCACACCGGCATGCAGGGGCTGCGCGGAAACGCGGCGGAGATCGCTGGTGCCGGACAGATGAACGGCACGGCGCAACGCAGTCTGATGGAACCCCTGGTCGAGCAGATTCAGCATGCCACCCAGGTGGAGGCCTCCGTCAAGGTCCTGCAGACGGAAGACCGGATGCTGGGCACACTTATCAACGTGAAGGCCTAACGGCGAGGAGTCCAAGCCATGATGGTCACGACCCCAGTCATGAACCCCGTCCAACCGGTGATTCCCAACCCGGTGATCCCCGCCCCTGTGGAACGTGAGGGTGGCGGCGGCACGGTGACCCCTACCGAATTCGATCGGGCCGTGCTCAATAGCGAGGAGGTCGAGCAAGGCCGACCCGACGCGGCACGCTCCCAGGAGGAGGCCATTGCCCGTCAGCAAGGCGGTAGCGAACTGGCGGCCCAGGCCCGGCTCCAGGCGGCCCGCGAGGCGGAAACCGCCCCGGCCGGCTTTGGTGTCGATCCCGCCCAACTGGCGGATCCCGAATCTGCCCGGCAAGCACCCGCAAGCACCGCAGGTGATGCCGCTGCCGCAGCGACCGGTCCCGCACCCGGCGATGAAACCGGCCGGCCCGGCGTGACCGAGATGCAGGAACGTCTGGAATCACGCATTGTTCGGGACATGTTCCCCGATCCCAACCGTCCGGCGGAATCCAGTCGGTTCTTCGATGTGACCTGAGATCAATAACGTGTTCCTGCCTCAAGCCCCCTGTTTCAGGGGGCTTTTTTGTTGACCTCTCGACGCCTCGCCCATATTGGCGCCGCCACGACCTCCCCCGTATACTGAGCGGCTTCCCCCAAGCACGCATCAGGCAATGACTGAACCGGACATCCAGGGCCCTACCCACTTCATCCGCAACCGTATCCGCAAGGAGCTGGATGCAGGCCAGTATCAGCAGATCGTCACCCGTTTTCCGCCGGAGCCCAACGGCTACCTGCATCTGGGGCATGCCAAATCCATCGCCCTGAACTTCAGCGTGGCCGAGGCGTTCGGCGGGCACACCAATCTTCGCTTCGACGACACCAACCCGGCCAAGGAGGAGCAGCGGTACATCGACGCCATCAAGGAAGATGTGCGCTGGCTGGGCTACACCTGGAAGCACGAGCGCCACGCCTCCGACTACTTCGAACAGCTCTATGCGTGGGCCCTGCACCTGATCGACCATGGCCTGGCCTACGTGGACAGCCAGGATGCGGAGAGCATCCGCGCCCAGCGCGGCACCCTCACCGAACCCGGCGTGGAAAGCCCCTTCCGCAATCGCCCCAGCGAGGAAAGCCGCGACCTGTTCCAGCGCATGCGTGCCGGCGAGTTCGCGGACGGCGCCCACGTGTTGCGGGCGAAGATTGACATGGCCTCCGGCAACATCAATCTGCGGGACCCGGTCATCTATCGCATCCGCCACCTGACCCACCCGCGCACCGGTGACCAGTGGTGCATCTATCCCAGCTATGACTACGCCCATGGACAAAGTGATGCCATCGAGCACATCACCCACTCCCTGTGCACCCTGGAATTCGAGGATCACCGCCCCCTCTACGAATGGCTGCTGGCGCACCTGCCGGTGCCTTCCCACCCGGTGCAGATTGAATTCTCCCGGCTCAACCTGGACTTCACCGTCCTCTCCAAGCGCCGCCTCACCCGCCTGGTGGACGAAGGCCATGTCAGCGGCTGGGATGACCCCCGCATGCCCACCCTGGCCGGGGTGCGTCGTCGGGGCTTCACCCCCGAAGCCATCCGCACCTTCTGTGCCGAGATCGGCGTCACCAAGTCCGACTCCATCATCCCCTTCGGCGTGCTGGAAAACGCCCTGCGCAACGATCTGAACGAACGCGCCCCCCGCACCATGGCCGTCCTGCGTCCCCTCAAGCTGGTGCTGACCAACTTCCCCGAAGGCGAGACGGAATGGCTGGACGCGGCGGTCCACCCACAGAAGCCGGACATGGGCACCCGCCGGGTAGCCATGACCCGTGAGATCTACATCGAAGCCGACGACTTCATGGAAGAGGCGCCCAAGAAGTTCTTCCGCCTCAAGCCCGGCGGTGAAGTACGCCTGCGCAATGCCTTCATCATCCGCTGTGACGAGGTGATCAAGGATACAGGCGGCCAGGTGGTGGAACTGCGCTGCAGCCTGGATCCGGACACCCGTTCCGGCCAACCCGGCGCCAACCGCAAGGTCAAGGGCACCATCCACTGGGTCTCGGCCGTCCACTCGGTGCAGACCGAAGTCCGGCTCTACGACCGTCTGTTCCAGGTGCCCGATCCCGCCGGCGACAAGGCCGTAGACTTCACCGAGCATCTGAACCCGGAATCCCTGGTGGTGATCCCGGATGCCCGCATCGAACCCGAGACGGCCAAGGCCCGGCCCGGCGACTCCTTCCAGTTCGAGCGCCTGGGGTACTTCGCCGCCGACCCGGACGGCACCCCGGAGCGGCCGGTATTCAACCGGGCCGTCACCCTGCGGGATACCTGGGCAAAGATCGAGGGCCAGGGCGCCTGATCCGGGTGCCCCCACAGGCATCAACCCGCTAGGCGCATCTAAAAAAGCCCCCGCCGATGATCCATCGGCGGGGGCTTTTTTCATGTCACATCATTTCATTTCCCATCAGCCGCACTTGCTGTCGCCGCAGTTCAGGCAGGTGAGGCAGTTGTCCATCACCACCACGGCCTTGGTGTGGCACTTGCCGCAGAGCTGGGCACCGGGGGGGAAGCTCTCCCGGGCCTGGGGATCGTCGCTGGCCTGATGCACGCTGGCCTCGTACTGGGCGCGCTTTTCCTCCACCAGGCGGCGCTGATGTTCGTCCAGACCCTCATCCTTGATCAGACCGATCATGCGCATGTGGCTCTCGATGGCATCGCCGATCTCGGCCACCAGGGAAGGCATGTACTTGCCGCCCTTCTTGAAATAGCCGCCCCGGGGATCGAACACGGAGCGCAGCTCCTCCACCAGGAAGGTGACGTCGCCACCCTTTCTGAATACCGCCGAGATGATGCGGGTCAGGGCCACGATCCACTGGAAGTGATCCATATTCTTGGAGTTGATGAAGATCTCGAAGGGACGCCGCAGCTCGTGCTCGGTGCCCGGGTTCAGGATCACATCGTTGATGGTCACGTACAGGGCATGCTCGGAGAGCGGGGTCTTCAGCTTGTAGGTGGACCCCAGCAGCATCTCAGGCCGTTCCAGCTTCTCATGCATGTGCACCACCTTGGGGGCCTTGTCGGCCGGCGCCGCTGCGGGCGCCGGTTCCTCTTGGGGTATAGCCGGCGGCTGGCTCTAGCCCTCGGGGCGAGGCTCGCGGCTGATGCCGAAAAACACGATCTTGCTACTGATCTTGATGGTCATGATGATGCCCTTGTTCAGAATTTACCGTAATACCCTTCCTTCAGGGCATCGTAGAGATTGGCGGCGTTATGGGTCTCGCCGTCGTATTCGATTTCTTCATTGCCCTTGGCCAGCACCACGCTGCCGTCTTCCAGCACGAAGCGATAGGTGGTGTTCTCCAGATCCTTTTCCTTCACCAGCACGCCCTGGAAGGCTTCCGGATTGAAGCGGAAGGTGGTGCAGCCCTTGAGCCCCTGCTCATAGGCATACATGTAGATGTCCTTGAAGTCGTCGAACAGATGGGCCGTGGGCACGTTGATGGTCTTGGAAATGGACGAGTCGATCCACCTCTGTGCCGCCGCCTGCACATCCACATGGGCCTTGGGATCGATCTCGTCGGCGGTGATGAAATACTCGGGCAACTGGGCCTTGGGGTCTTCCGCATAGGGCATGGCCTCGGGATTGACCAGGTGCCGGTAAGCCAGCAGTTCGAAGGAGTACACGTCCACCTTTTCCTTGGTCTTCTTGCCGGAGCGGATCACGTTGCGGGCATAGTGGTGGGCGAACGAGGGCTCGATCCCGTTACTGGCATTGTTGGCCAGGGACAGGGAGATGGTCCCCGTAGGCGCGATGGAGGTGTGGTGGGTGAAACGGCAACCCTGGGCCGCCAAGACCTTCACCAGCTCAGGGTCCACCTGGGCCACCTGCTGCATATAGCGGCTGTAGCGGGCATGCAGCACCTTGCCCTTGATCCGGTCGCCCACCTTGATGCCGTCCTGCTCCATCTCCGGGCGCAGGCGCAGCATGGTGGGGGTCACTTCGAACTCTTCTTCCATGATGGGCGCCGGTCCCTTCTCCCGAGCCAGGGACAGACCGGTGCGCCAGCCCGACAGGGCCATCTCCCGGGTGACGTCCTCGGTGAAGCGCAGGGATCTTTCCTCGCCGTACTTCATGCCCAGCATGGTGATGGCGGAGCCCAGCCCCAGGTAGCCCATGCCGTGGCGGCGCTTGCGGATGATCTCCTCCCGCTGCTGGGGCAGCGGCAGGCCGTTGATCTCCACCACGTTGTCCAGCATGCGGGTAAAGACGGCGACGGTCTCCCGGAACTGTTCCCAGTCGAACCGGGCCTTGGCGGTGAAGGGCTCGCGCACGAACTTGATGAGGTTGATGGAGCCCAAGAGACAGGCGCCGTAGGGCGGCAAGGGCTGCTCGCCGCATGGGTTCGTCGCCCGGATCTGCTCGCACCACCAGTTGTTGTTCATCTCGTTGACCTTGTCGATGAGCACGAAGCCCGGCTCGGCATAGTCATAAGTGGAGGTCATGACCACATTCCACAGCTTGCGGGCAGGCAGGCGTCGGTAGATGCGGCAGGCCACCAGGCCGTCGTTATTGGTGATGTAGTCGGCGGGATCGGGCCAGTCGCGCCACAGCACCTGCGCCGGATCATCCAGGTCGATGCCGTCCTGCTCCGCCTCCTGCAGGGTCATGGGGAAGGCCAGGGGCCATTCGGCGTCATCCTTCACCGCCTGCATGAAATCGGCGGTGATGAGCAGGGAGAGGTTGAACTGGCGCAGGCTACCGTCCGCACGCTTGGCGCGGATGAAATCCACCACGTCCGGATGACCGATGTCGAAGGTGCCCATCTGCGCCCCCCGGCGCCCCCCGGCGGAGGACACGGTGAAGCACATCTTGTCGTAGATATCCATGAACGACAAAGGCCCGGAGGTATAGGCACCGGCGCCGGAGACATAGGCCCCCCGGGGACGCAGGGTGGAGAAGTCATAGCCGATACCGCTGCCGGCCTTCAGGGTCAGCCCCGCCTCGTGGAGTTTCTGCAGGATGTCGTCCATGGAGTCATGGATGGTGCCCGATACGGTGCAGTTGATGGTGGAGGTGGCAGGCTTGTGCTCCCAGGCACCGGCATTGGCGATGATACGCCCGGCCGGGATCGCCCCCTGGCGCAGGGCCCAGAGGAACTTGCCGTACCATTTTTCCCGCAGTTCGGGGGTGGCCTCCACATCGGCCAGGGCCCGAGCGATGCGCTTCCAGGTGTCATCCAGGGTCTCATCCAGGGTCTCGTCGGTGCGGGTCTTGAGACGGTACTTCTTGTCCCAGATATCCAGGGAGGCCGGCTGCATCGGCACCTCCCGTGAAGATGGATTCGCAAGGGCTTGTTCGGCCTGGAGTTTCATGGGGGCGTTCCTTTTGAAGATACAACTTGTTGTGCCTTGTGGAATGAATAGGCACAACATAGGGGAATTTCGTGGGGCAAGACTAGACCCTGAGAGAGAGAAATTCAAGCTGGAAAAACGGTGGGGAATAGGCTATGTGCAGGCACAAAAAAGGACGGCTCTCTCAGTTTGAGGCCCTGCACCGGCAACAGCGGCGACGATCTGCGGCCTGACGGCCTTCCCCACCGAGTTTGATATTGGCCATGGTGGGATGCGGTTTCTGAGCCCTTGCGACAGCCATCAATGTGGGCCAGCGAACGGAAACTACGGCGGCCACAATCTAGAGTGAGCGCCGATGTGCGGGTGTGCCGCACGAGGCATGTCGGGCCATCGACGGTCACCGTTTCCACCAAGAGCACATCACCAGATGGCGCTGGGTGGCCGTTGAGCGGGCAAAAATCCCTGCAAGGAGACCACATGGCCTTGGATCACAATAGCAAAACAGCGACCCTCTACCGGATGGTCATGCCCGACCATCTTTGCCCATTTGGGCTCAAGTCGAAGGATCTCCTCGAGCGGCAGGGCTTCATCGTCGAGGATCACCCGCTTACGACGCAGGACGAGACCGAAGCGTTCAAGAAGGAGCATGGCGTCGAGACGACCCCGCAGACCTTCATCGATGGAGATCGGATCGGCGGCTATGAAGATCTTCGCGCCCATTTCGGCAAGGAGGTCAAGGACGCGGACGAGACCAGCTACGGGCCGGTCGTTGCGATTTTCTCGGTCGCTTTCCTCATGGCCCTGTCGGTCAGCTGGTACACGTTCGGCACCGTGTTCAGTGTCAGGACTGTGGAGTGGTTCATCGCGATCAGCATGTGCATCCTCGCCATCCAAAAGCTCCAGGATATCGAGAGCTTCTCGACGATGTTCCTGAATTACGATCTGCTGGCGCGACGCTGGGTCCGCTACGGGTACATCTATCCCTTCGGTGAGGCACTGGCCGGTGTCCTGATGATCGCCGGCGCGCTGATCTGGATCGCGTCTCCCGTCGCGCTGTTCATCGGCACCGTCGGCGCGGCCTCGGTCTTCAAGGCCGTCTACATTGACAGGCGCGAGCTCAAGTGCGCCTGCGTGGGCGGCTCGAGCAACGTACCGCTCGGCTTCGTCTCCCTGACGGAGAACCTGATGATGATCGCCATGGCCATCTGGATGCCGATCCGAATGCTCTGGCTGGGGTAATCCTGGTTTTGGGGTATTCGTGAGGGGCCTGTCCCTTCTCCCCCGCTGCGGGAGAGAAGGGCATGATCAACGCCGTCAGCCGCTGGTGATCAAGGCGTTCAGACGCCGCACGAAGCCCGCGGGGTCTTCCAGCTGGCCGCCTTCGGCCAGAATCGCCTGATCCATGAGCAGCCTGGCCCAGTCGGCGAAACGGGCGTCGTCGGTCTCCTCGCCCATGCGCTCGATGAGGCGATGGGCCGGGTTGACCTCCAGCACCGGACGGGTATCCGGCAGGTTCTGGCCCGCCTGCTTGAGCAGCTGCTGCATGTACAGGGCCATGTCGTGCTCGGAAAGGACGATACAGGCCGGGGAGTCGGTGAGACGGTGGGAGAAGCGCACGTCTTCCACCCGCTCCTCCAGAGCCGCCTTGATGCGCGGCAACAGGTCCTTGACCTTCTCCTCGGCGGCCTGCTGAGCCTGCTTTTCTTCCTCGGTCTCGGTGTCTCCCAGGTCCAGTTCGCCCTTGGCCACGGACTTGAGGGATTTGCCCTCGAACTCGTGCAGGTGGGACACCAGCCATTCGTCCACCCGGTCGGACAGCAGCAGCACCTCGATGCCGCGCTTGCGGAAGACCTCCAGATGGGGGCTGTGCAGGGCTGCCGTGTGGCTGTCGGCGGTAATGAAGTAGATGTGCTGTTGCCCCTCCTTCATCCGCGCCACATAGTCCGACAGGGAGACGATCTGGGCGGCATCACCGGTGTGGGTGCTGGCAAAGCGCAGCAGACGGGCGATCTGCTCCCGGTTGGCGTAGTCCTCACCGGGGCCTTCCTTCATCACCCGGCCAAAGGCGTCCCAGAAGCCCTGGTACTTCTCGGGCTCGTTGGCGGCCATGTCCTCCAGCAGTCCCAGTACCTTCTTCACCGAACCGGAGCGCATGCCGTCGATGAGCTTATTGCTTTGCAGGATCTCGCGGGAGATGTTCAGGGGCAGGTCGCTGGAGTCCACCACGCCGCGCACGAAGCGCAGATAGGTCGGCATCAGGTGCTCGGCGTCGTCCATGATGAACACCCGCTGTACATACAGTTTGATGCCGTGGCGACGGTCCCGGTCCCACAGGTCGAAGGGCGCGCGGGCGGGGATGTACAGCAGGGAGGTGTATTCCTGTCGACCCTCCACCCGATTGTGGGTCCAGACCAGGGGATCTTCGAAGTCGTGCCCCACGTGCTTGTAGAAGGCCTTGTACTCGTCGTCGGTGATCTCCGATTTGGGACGGGTCCACAGGGCGTTGGCCCGGTTCACCGTTTCCCATTCATCGTTGGGTTCGCCCTTGTCATCGGTGCCCGGCATGCTGATGGGCAGGGGGATATGATCGGAGTAGCGGGTGATGATGTGACGCAGCCGCCACTGATCCAGGAACTCGTCCTCGTCCGCCTTCAGGTGCAGGACCACCTCGGTGCCGCGCTCGGCCTTTTCCACGGTCTCCACGGAGAATTCGCCGGAGCCATCGGAGGTCCAGCACACACCATGCTCCGGGGTCATGCCGGCACGGCGGGTAGTGAGGGTCACCTGGTCGGCGACGATGAAGGCGGAGTAGAAGCCCACACCGAACTGGCCGATGAGATGGGCGTCCTTCTTCTGGTCGCCGGTGAGCTTGCCGATGAACTCTCGGGTGCCGGATCGGGCGATGGTGCCGATGTTCTGAATCACCTCTTCCCGACTCATGCCGATGCCGTTGTCACGCACGGTGACGGTGCGGGCGTCCTTGTCGAAGCTCACCTGGATCTGCAGGTCGCCCTGCCCTTCCATCAGGGCATCATCGGACAGGGCCTCGAAGCGCAGCTTGTCACAGGCATCGGCGGCATTGGAGATGAGTTCGCGCAGGAAGATCTCCTTGTTGGAGTACAGCGCGTTGATCATCAGGTGCAGCAACTGGCTGACCTCGGTCTGGAACTGTCGGGTTTCCTTGTGGGTATCGACGCTCATGGATGCTCCGCGGTTAAGGATTTTGGGTCTGATCGAGCGTGAGATATCTGGGGACGATCAACGAGGTTTCAAGGGGGTTATTTCAATGCGCTTGCGGGGACACCCCGCCACGCCAGCGTGCTGCCCCCCTGCCCCTGCGGGTCCAGACACGCGTGCAGCCAGGGCTGAAGCTCGGCCAGGGTCCGATCCAGCTGCCAGGGCGCATTGATGACGGCCATGCCGGAGCCATTGAGCCCCATGGGCGTCTCCGGCGGCGCAACGCACAGCTCACTCACCAACAGATCCTTCACCCCGCCCCGCACCAGCCCCTGGACCAGGCTTCGGTGGCGTCCCGCCGCCAGAATGGGATACCAGATCATGAAGACCGCCGTCGGCCAGCGACGATGGGCCTCCAACACCAGGTCCAGGGTCACCCGGTAGTCCCGGTCCCGCTCATAGGGTGGATCCACCAGCACCAGCCCGCGTCGGATGACCGGCGGCAGCAGGGACCGGGGGACTTCGCGGGCGTCCCGCTGATGCACGGCCACCTGCGGGTCATCACTGAAGTTGGCCCGCAGCACGGCATGGTCTGCCGGATGCAGTTCGTTGAGGATCAGCCGATCGTCTTCGCGCATCAGTGCGCGGGCCACTTTCGGCGAACCCGGATAAAGCTGCGGCTCCCCGAGCAACGGATTCAGGGCACGGATAATCCCCAGATAGGGCGCCAGGGCCGGAGGCGCATCGGGTGCAGTCAGCACCCGCAAGACCCCCATCCGGTATTCGGCGGTCTTGAGTGCCAGCGGATCCTGCAGGTCATACAGACCGGCCCCGGCATGGGTATCCACCACCGCCAGGGGCTTGTCCTTGCGGGTCAGGGCCGTCAGCACACAGGCCAGCAGCGCGTGCTTGTGCACATCGGCAAAATTGCCGGCGTGAAAGCCGTGACGGTAACTCAACATATAGGGGCTCTCTCGAGACTTGCGGCAAGGAAGATGGCACGGACGAAAACCGGCGGACAGACACGGCCGCCCACCGGAAAGCCCGATGTACTCGGTGGGAATGATAGAGCTTTTGCAGCAACCAGGGGGAAGATTAGGGACATCCCTGTCCCCGGCGTGACCATTATCGGCTGTGGCGGACATTCACCGGCGACTGCGGATCCAGCAGATAGGCCATGATGTGGGAGATGCTCTCCTGATTCAGGAACTGGCTGACACCAAAGCGAGGCATCTGGGTGCAGGGAAAATAACTGTGGGGATTATAAATCATGTCATAGACGAACCTGCGCACCGCCTCGCTGTCCCCCCGCAGGGCGCCGTAGGCGGCCAGGCTGGGGCCCAGATTGCCGAAACCCAGTTCATCCGGGTCCAGCTGGTGGCAGGCGTAGCAGTTCCCGCCCACGGGCCGGCTGTGGTCATCCACGTTGTGGCCAATACGGAACCCCGTCCCGCTGCGGGCCAGTTCAGCCCCCTGGCGCCAGTCTCCCAGCTGAATCCCTCCCTCGGGATAGACGATGCTGTCCCGGGCCGCACCGACGATACGCACCGCCATCTCGGGCTGGGGACGGTTACGAGCCTCGCTGCACATGCGCTGCAGGACATCCTGCGCCATGCGATCTGCCGCGGTGCCGCCTTCCTGGGTCTCCTGGGCGAGATTGAAACTGCCCGAGCGGAAGATCAGATACTCGGCATAGGCCTCCGGGGAGAGACGACTGAAGTCCCGTTCGGCCTGGGTATCCGGCCTGGGCTGGGCACAACCGGCCATCAGTGTCACCGAAACCAGCGCCATGCCGATAGCAATGAGGGTATGTCCGACAATATTGTTCTGTTTGTTCATGGTCTGCGCCCCCCATTATCAGCGCTTGAGATCAGGCAACGTAGCCACACCACCCTGGGCCTGATGGGTCCAGTAGGAAATGATGGCAATGGAGGCATCCGAACCGAACTGGATGCCGGCCTGGCGCATCTGGTAATAGCAGCCCCGGACCCGGTGCTGGGAAGTGCGCACCACCCCATGACCGATGCGGTAGGCAGGCCAGGAAACGGCCTTTGACCATTCCTCAACGTTGGATGCCACCGGCAGGAAGGACAGCCGGATACGCTTGCGGGGTGTGGAGTGACAGGTGGCGCAGGCAAAATCCATGCTGCCGGCACGACGATGGAACAGCACCTCCCCTGCATTGCGGGTCAGGCGTTCCATGGGGTGATTCATGGGAGGGTTCCATTTCATGCCGTTGGACTGACTGGCAACGTAGGTGTAGATGGCCACCAGGTCCGCCTCGCGGGTATCACTGGAGTGCTTGCGGGCGACAGGGTCGTCCTCGTCGGTAAAGCCTTGCAGGGTCTTCATGCAATGGATGATCCTGGATTCCAGGTCCATGACCTTGCCTGCGTCCTCGAACCAGCGCGGCATCCTCACATAGGCCCCTTTCAGCACGCCGGGCCCAAGGCCGAAATCACAGCGTTCCAGGGACACATTTTTCGGCCCCCGAACCTCATGAAACAGTTCTTCGCCACGCCACAGGGTCAGTTCCGCCGGATTATCGTCGGCCAGCATCAACAACTGCTCGCGCCCGGTCAGGTACGGCGAGTCGGAGGCCATGGCACCACCCACCAGCCCCCCGGCCAGCGCCACGCCGGCCAAGAATTTTTTGAGCATACCCCTGTCCTCCACACGTTTTTTCAACGTCTTTGTTGTGTTTTCGAGTCTCCCGTAACCCCTGCAACCAGACACCCGAAGCCCTGCCCCATAGACTGCGAGCAACATGGACAAATGTCAATAAAAAGGAAATATCCTAAGAACCGCAAGGAATGACCCACTACGAAAACCCCGACAGTGCTCCCTCGTGAACCAGCAACCAGGACTTGACCTCCAGTCCTGCCCCACAGGTTGCCCCCCCATAGCCACCCAGGCCACCGCGGGTCGATATCACGCGATGACAGGGCACGATCACGGGGAGGGGATTGGCCCGGCAGGCACCGCCGATCGCACGGGGACCGGACCCCACCAGGCGGGCAAGCGCCCCATAGCTGAGCACCTTGCCACTGGGAATACGGATCAGGGCTGACCAGATACGCTGCTGAAACGGGGTCCCCTGCAGATCCAGAGGCAGATCGAAGACGAAGGAGGGGTCCTTGAAATAGTGCCGCAGTTGCTCCGCGGCCTGGGAGGAAAGGGTATTGCAGGGATCGCGCAGGGGCACTTCGTCGGCGACATAATCCAGCGCCGTCAGACCCTGCCCGGAACAGCGCAGGGCCAGTCGCCCCAAGGGCGAATCCAGTACCAGATCGTAATCGGGACTGCGGGGCATGGGTGAGGCCATGCCCACAAGCCTACTGCTGTAACTGCAACTGCTGCAAGCGCTGCCGGAGCATCACCCGGCGCTCCGGCTCCGGGGTACGACGGATCAGGTCCTCGTAGATGACCCCGGCATCCCCGACCAGTCCCGCCTCGCCCAAGGCCTCGGCTGCCTGGAACCGGGCGCTGAGCGCCCACATGTCGGTACTGTCCCCCAGCAGGGCGGAACGAAGATACAGCCGGGCGGCCTGCTCATGCTCCCCCAGGGCACCGTGGGAATCGGCTTGCCAGAACATCAGCTCCCGCAACCTGCGACGCTCCGTCAATCGGGGAGCGACCACCTGGAACAGGTTCAGGGCGTCCTGATGACGGCGGACCGCCTGCAGATCGAACAGCACCTGCATGAAACGGTCCGCCGCCTCCCCTTCCAGCTGTCGAACAGCGGACAACACCCGGTAGAGACCATCGATACCCGCCTCTTCCTGCCCGCCCAGGATCAGGGTACGTGCCCGACGCAAGCCCCACAGGAAGGGGTCCACCCCGTCGGGCGCCCGGTCCAGCCCGGCCATCAGGCGGGAGGCGGTATTCAGATCTCCTTGGCTCAGGGCGGTTTCCGCCAACAGATGGCGCACCGGTGCCGGGACACGATCGGCCTGTCCGAACGGGCCATCGCCAAGGTAGAGGGCCTGCAGCAGCGGCTCACCCAATCCTTCGATACCCGCCAGTTGCTCGCTCAGACGGCGGTGGGCCCGAGCCTGCCCCTGGGGCATGGGGCTTCTCAAGGCCACAACCGCCAGCAGGCCACGGAAGGCCAGGGGCTGCCCGGCCTCCAGGCTATCCGCCAGTTTGAACCAGGGCTCATCATCGCCGATCAGAAGCTGACGCTCGTTGGCCAGTCGTTCCCCCAGGCGCAGATAACTCTGCCAGAGGGGCTGTGCCGTCAGCCGATACAGGTCATCCCCAGCACCCAGCCGAGATTGCGCCACCAGGGCGGATTCCAGCACCGGAATCTGCTGCATCGGGTCCCGTAGCGACTGGGCCGCCATGGCCGCCACCGCCAGGTAGCGAGCTGCCACCACCGAGTCCTTTTCCTGTACACGGGCGGCGCGACCGGCCTGACTAACCGCATCCTCGGCGGAAAGCGCGCCGGCCCGGAACCGGGCCAGGATTCGCAGAGCACCGGCCTCGTGACCGTCCACGCCGCTCAGGGCATTGACCGCTTCCTCATGCCGCCCCACCGAGAGCAGGATGCGCGCTTCCAGCAACGCGGCATCTCCGGCCTCGCGGCCGTAATCCTGGCGGTAACGGCGCAGCGCGGTCAGGGCGTCTTCCGGCCGACCATCCAGACTGTAGGATTCCGCCAGCATGCGGCGCCAGGCCCGAAACCATTGTTCCGTGGCATTGGGGGCGCCAAACCAGATCAGGGGTCTGAGTACATCCCGCGCTTCCCCCCCTCGTTCCAGGGCGATGAGGGCGTGGGCCTGTCGGGTGCGGGTCCAGATCACGAAATCCACCGGCAGTTCCACCGGCACGCCCCGAGCCCGCTCCACCACCTGTTCCCAGCGCTCGCTGGTCCCGAGGATCTCGATACGCGCCTGTTCCCGGGCCATCCAGCGTCCCGGCTGGGCCTGGTGATCCAGCGACTGCCTCGCCAGCACCCCCAAGGCCAGGTCGGTAGCGCCCAGGCGTGACAGGGCCATGGCCTCATCCACCACCGGGTCGGCAAGGACCCGCGGCATCCAGCCCAGCACCAGACTCATCAGGAAAAAGACCAGGAAAACCTTCGGCATCAGCAAACCAGGCATGACGATACTCCTTGACCACATCCTCCGGCGGCCCATTCATGCAGACGAAAAAAAAGCGCCCCGGTTTCCCGAAGCGCTTTCTTCATGCCCCTCAAGGCCATCAATGTTACTTGATGTCTTCCTTGATGCGGGCAGCCTTGCCGGTACGCCCACGCAGGTAATACAGCTTGGCGCGGCGCACGGCGCCACGACGCTTCACTTGGATCTCGGCCACGACCGGGCTGTAGGTCTGGAACACGCGCTCCACGCCTTCGCCATGGGAGATCTTGCGCACCGTGAAGGCGGAATTGATGCCGCGGTTGCGCTTGGCGATGACCACGCCTTCAAAGGCCTGCAGACGCTCGCGGCTGCCTTCCTTCACCTTCACCTGGACGACAACGGTGTCGCCTGGCGTGAAATCGGGCACCTCGCGGTTCATCTGCTCGGCTTCCAGTTGCTGGATGATGTTGCTCATGTTTCGACCCCTGTCAGTCACTGCTCGGCGCGGCCTGCGCGTCCGCCAGCTCGCGTTGATATTCTTCCAGCAGGCGGCAGTCCGCCTCGCTTAATTCCAGTTGTGCCAATATGTCGGGCCGCCGTTCCAAGGTTCGACCCAGGGCCTGCTTGCGACGCCAGCGCTCGATTCGGCCATGGTCGCCGCAACGAAGCACCTCCGGTACGCCCAATCCGTCCACCACCTCCGGCCGGGTGTAGTGAGGACAATCCAGCAGTCCCTGGCTGAAGGAGTCCTGCATGGCGGACAATTCGTCCCCCAGGGCCCCGGGCAAGAGCCGGGCGCAGGCATCGATCACCACCATGGCCGCCAACTCGCCACCGGACAGCACGTAGTCACCGATGGACCATTCCTCGTCCACTTCCAGCCGGATCAGCCGTTCATCAATACCTTCGTAGCGGCCTGCCAGCAAAATGACCCTTGGCAGGGTTGCCAGCTGCCGCACGCCGGCCTGATCCAGAGGCCGCCCCTGAGGGCTCATGTAGATCACCCGGGCCGGTACCTCGTCATCGGCCCGAGCAGCCCAAATGGCCTGCCGCAGGGGTTCTACCTTCATCACCATGCCGGGACCACCCCCGTAAGGGCGATCATCCACGGTCCGATGCCGGTCGTGGGTGTAGTCCCGCGGATCCCAGCAGTGGACGGACAACAGTCCGCGTTCGCGGGCGCGGCCCGTAATGCCCCAGTCGGCTACCGAGGCAGCCCACTCGGGGAACAGGCTGATGACATCGAATCGCACCGTGGCGGGCCTAGAAATCCGGATCCCAGTCCACGCGAATGATACCTGCCTCCAGATCAATCTCCAGGATGACCTGATCCCTGACGTAGGGTATCAGACGTTCCCGATCACCACTCACCACCAGGACATCGTTGGCGCCGGTCTCCATGAGGTGATCCACCCAGCCCAGACTGACGGCCTCCAGGTTGATCACCTCAAGCCCGACCAGGTCGGCCCAGTAATACTCGCCTTCCGGCAAGGGCTCCAGCTGTTCCGGACGAATGCCGATCGGAGCACCGACCAGTACGGCCGCTGCGTCGCGATCGTCGATGCCTGTCAGCTTGGCCACCACACCCTTACCATGGGCCCGGCCGGACTCCACACTGAGGACTCGCCACTCGCCGTCAATCTGGATGGACAGCGGGTTATAGGCCAGGATGCCCTCACGGGGCTCGGTCTCGGAAAACAGCTTGACCCAGCCCTTGACGCCGTACACCCCGGCAATGCGTCCCAGTATGATCCAGTCCGGACGGTTCATCTGCGGGGCGACTCGAACGGGCCGTCGCCTCAGGCGGCGGCAGCGTTCTGCTTGGTGAATTCCTTGATCAGCCTGGCGGCACGGTCGGAAGCCGCAGCGCCCTTGGACAGCCAGTGCTCCACGCGCTGGGTATCCAGGTGCAGACGCACCTCCTGACCACGGGCCACGGGGTTGAAGTAGCCCACACGCTCAATATAGCCGCTGTCGCGGCGGCTGCGGGAGTCGGTCACCACGATGTGGTAGAAAGGCGCCTTCTTGGCGCCGCCGCGAGCCAGTCGAATCGTTACCATCTGCTGTTAGCCCTGCTTGTCTGGTATCGTTTGGGGGACATGCCCCGGAAAAACGCGCCATTATACACGCGCATCGTCAAGGCACAAGCTTCAGAAGGGCAAACGCCCCCCCGGCATACGTCCCTTGAGGGATTTCATCATCTTACTCATGCCGCCCTTGGAAAACTGCTTGACCATCTTGCTCATCTGCAGGTGCTGTTTGAGCAGGCGGTTCACATCCTGCACCTGGGTCCCGGACCCGGCGGCGATGCGCCGCTTGCGTGAGCCCTTGATGATATCCGGATTGCGCCGCTCTTTGGGGGTCATGGAGTTGATGATGGCCACCATGCGCTGCAGATCCTTGTCATGGGACTTGTTCTTGATGGCATCGGGCAGATCACCCGCCCCGGGCAACTTCTCCAGCAGTGAGCTCATCCCCCCCATCTTGGACATCTGACCGAGCTGATCCCGCAGGTCTTCCAGATCAAAGGTCTTGCCCTTCTTGATCTTGCGGGCCAGCTTCTCGGCCTTGTCCTGATCCACCTGACGGGAAGCCTCTTCCACCAGGCTGAGGACATCCCCCATACCCAGGATGCGGGAGGCGAGGCGGTCGGGATGGAAGGGCTCCAGGGCTGCGGTCTTCTCCCCCATGCCAAGGAACTTGATGGGCTTGCCGGTGATATGACGCACCGACAGGGCCGCACCACCCCGGGCATCACCATCAGCCTTGGTGAGCACCACCCCGGTGAGCGGGAGGGCGTCATTGAAGGCCTTGGCGGTGTTGGCGGCATCCTGGCCGGTCATGCTGTCCACCACGAACAGGGTTTCGGCGGGATTCAGGCGCTCGTGCAGGCGACGGATCTCATCCATCATCTCCCCGTCGATGTGCAGGCGACCGGCGGTATCCACGATCAGCACATCCTGGTGCTGTCTGCGGGCCTGCTCCAGGGCGGCGGCGGCAATATCCAGGGGGGCCTGACCGGCCTCGCTGGGAAAGAAGTTCACGCCCACTTCGCCGGCCAGGGTCTGCAGCTGCCGGATAGCGGCGGGACGGTAGACGTCACAGCTGGCTACCATCACCTTCTTGTCCTGACGCTCCTTGAGCCAGCGCGCCAGCTTGGCCACGGTGGTGGTCTTGCCCGCTCCCTGCAAGCCGGCCATGAGGATCACCGCCGGCGGCTGCACATTGAGCTTGAGGCCGTCATTGGCTTCGCCCATGACCTTGATCAGCTCGTCGTTCACCACCTTGACCAGGGCCTGGCCCGGGGTCAGGCTGGCCAGCACCTCCTGCCCCACCGCCCGCTCCTTCACCCGGGCAATGAATTCACGCACCACCGGCAGGGCCACGTCTGCTTCCAGCAAGGCCTTGCGGACCTCACGAATGGTGTCCTGGATGTTCTCCTCGGTCAGGCGAGCCTGGCCGCGAAGGCGCTTGATGGTGCCCTGAAGGCGTTCTGAAAGGCTGTCAAACATAGGCTTGGGAGCGCCGCGGCGCCGCATGCAACCGGTTGGAAGGGTCAGGGATTATATCGTGAAAATATCACCACTGCAGAGCCGCAGCAGATCACGCCCGGTGACCTGGGCCTCCAGCGCCTCAAACACACCGTCTTCTTCACCGGGCTTGAGATGGGTGATACCGACACGAGGCGCATGGCGCAGCTTGGCAAGATCCTTTGCCAGCAGCGACGGACAGTAATGTCCGGCTCGCTGACCCAGAGCCTGATCCCGATCAGGGAAAGCACATTCCACGAACAGCAGATCCAGGGCATCATGGGCGTTGAGGGCATCCCAGAAGACGTCGTTGCTGGTGGTATCACCGCTGAAGGCAAACGCCACCCCGTCCCGCTCCACCCGGTATCCTACCGCCGGCACCGAGTGGGCCACCGGCAGCATGTCGATACGACGCCCGTCCAGATGGAGGGGAATATCAGGCACCATGGCATCGAACTGCACCACCGGGCGCTCCCGCTCCGGCAGCTCGAAGAAATCCGGCCAGATCTGCCAATTGAAAATGTGATCATGGATAATGTGCATGCAATCTGCGCGGGCATGGATCACCAGCGGCCGGGACTGAAGCCGACTGAACAGGGTATCCACCAGCAGCGGAAGGCAGGCAATATGATCCAGGTGGGTATGCGTGATCAGCAGATGCCTTATCCTGGCCATGGCTTCCAGGGAAAGATCACCCACCCCGGTACCACAGTCGATGAGGATGTCGTCATCGATCATGATGGAAGTGGTACGACGGCCGTCGCCAATGCCGCCGCTGCAACCCAGGACCGTGATCTGCATGCTCCTTGCGCACCTTGCTGGACCAGAACATTGGACCCGATCGTAACACGCTGTCCGCAGGGACCGATATCAAGATTGATCCCTTCACCGAGAAGGGAATTTATGCAATGATTCTCAATTGAAATCTAAGGTTTGGTGCTCATAAATGTTCGTAGCCGCCATCGGATTTATCACCACCGTGCTCTACTTCACAGGGGGCGCCCTGCTCATGCAGCGGCTGCGCAAGGGTTCCGGTGGCGCCGCGCCGCCCGCCCGGGGCAAGATACTCCTGTTTTCCGTTTGGGGGGGTGCGGTCGCCCTGCACGCCCTGCTGCTCTACCTCCACATATTCAGTGCCAACGGCACCGGCATGGGGGTCTTCAGCGTGGTCTCCATGGTGGCCTGGCTCATCGCCTTCTTCCTGCTGGTGGCCTCCATCCGCTACCCCATTCATATCCTGGGGATCCTGCTGCTCCCCTTTGCCGGGGTCACGGTCTCCCTGGAACTGGCCCTGGCGGGCGACCTTCACACCACCGCCGCCGCCGACCCGGGGCTTCGCGCCCACATGCTGCTGGCCATGATCGCCTTCAGCCTACTGACCATTGCCGCCATCCAGGCCGCCCTGTTGACCCTGCAGAACTACAGCCTGCATAACCATCGCCCCGGCGGGCTGATCCGCGCCCTGCCGCCGCTGTCCACCATGGATTCCATGCTGTTTCATGTCATCGGCTGGGGCTTCATCTTCCTGACTGCCGCCCTGTTGACCGGCCTGTTCGTGCTGGACGACCTCTTTGCCCAACACCTGGCTCACAAGGTGGTGTTCGCCATCATTGCCTGGCTGATCTTCGCCGCCCTGCTGATCGGCCGCTTCCGCTTCGGCTGGCGAGGCCGGCTCGCCGCCCGCTGGACCCTGATCGGGTTTGCCCTGTTATTCGTGGCGTACGTGGGCAGCAAGATGGTCCTGGAAATGGTGCTGGGCCTCTGACAAGACCGACGACTGCCCCCCGGCGGCCCGGGCCACACGGCCTCGGCCTGCCGTCCCGGGGCATTTCCCCCTTGACATCCCCCTGATCCGGCACGTGTAATTCCACAGGTGTGCAATCCCCCCGTGGTACCGGACCTCCCTTGGAACAAATACCCTTAAGTGTACTGGCCATATTGCTGGTGACGCTGTTCTTGTGCTCCGCCTTTTTCTCCGGCTCCGAAACCGCGCTGATGTCGCTCAACCGCTACCGCATGCGCCATCTGGCCCAGGCCGGACACGGCGGCGCCGGCCGAGCCCAGCGGTTGCTGGACAAGCCGGACCGACTCATCGGCCTGATTCTGCTGGGTAACAACTTCGTCAACATCATCATCACCCAGTTAGCCACCTACATCGGCTTCCGGGTCTACGGCGATGCCGGCATCGCCATCGCTACCGGACTACTGACCCTGGCCCTGCTGGTCTTCGCCGAGGTGGCCCCCAAGACACTGGCGGCCTTGCACTCGGAGAAGGTGGCCTACCCGGCCGCCTACGTCTACACCCCCCTCATGGTCGTGGCTTACCCCCTGGTGTGGACGGTCAACCTACTGTCCAACACCGTCCTGCGCCTGCTCGGCGTGCGCGCCCAGACCCGTGCTCAGCACGCCCTCTCCAGCGAGGAGCTTCGGGTTGCCGTGAATGAGGCCGGCGCCCTGATCCCGGCCCGGCATCAGCGCATGCTGGTGAACCTGCTGGATCTGGAAAAGGCCACCGTGGAAGACATCATGGTGCCCCGTAACGAGATCGTGGGCATCGACCTGGAAGATGACTGGGACGAGATCACCCAACAGCTCATCCACAGCCAATACACCCGGCTGCCGGTGTTCGAAGGCAACGTGGACAACATCCTGGGCTTCATCCATCTGCGCCGGGTCCTGCCCATGGTCTACCGCAATGAACTGGCCCCCGAACAGTTGCGCGAGTCCCTGCGACCTCCCTATTTCATTCCCGAGGGCACCAACCTCAATCGCCAGCTCCTCAACTTCCAGCGGGAGAAACGCCGCATCGGCCTGGTGGTGGATGAATACGGCGACATTCAGGGACTGGTCACCCTGGAGGACCTACTGGAAGAAGTAGTGGGCGAATTCACCTCGGACCCGGGCGCCATCACCCCGGAAGTCCTCCCCCAGGCGGACGGCAGCTACCTGGTGGATGCCACCATCCACCTGCGTGAACTCAACCGGCTACTGGGATCCCACTTCCCCCTGGACGGCCCCCGCACCCTCAACGGGCTGCTGCTGGAACACCTGGAAACCATCCCCGATGCCAACATCAGCGTCCTCATGGATGGCTACCCCATGGAGATCGTGCAGGTGAAGAACAACGCCATCCGTACCGTGCGCATCAGCCCGCGCCTGCCGCCACACCCGACGGGGCAGGACTGAACCGCCCCATGGCCAAGCCCAGGACCCAATACCAGTGCACCGCCTGCGGGGCACTGTCTCCCAAGTGGAGCGGCCAGTGCCCGGACTGCGGCGCCTGGAATGCGATGGAGACCGCGGTCTCCGCTCCAGCCGCCGCCGTCGGCAGCCGTTTTGCCGGCTACGCCGGCATCGCCGCCCCACAGGTTCGCCGCCTGGGCGAGGTCACCGGTGGCGGACAGGCCCGTACCAGCACCGGCATCTCCGAACTGGACCGGGTGTTGGGCGGTGGACTGGTGCAGGGCTCGGTGGTCCTGATCGGCGGCGACCCGGGCATCGGCAAGTCCACCCTGCTGCTGCAGACCCTGGCCACCCTGCCCGACCTGCGCAGCCTCTATGTCACCGGCGAGGAGTCACCGGAACAGGTCTCCCTGCGCGGACACCGTCTGGGCCTGCCCTGTGATGACCTGCGTCTGCTGACCGAGACCTGTGTCGAGCGCATCACCACCCACGCGCAACAAGAGCGCCCCCAGGTGATGGTGGTGGATTCCATCCAGACGATCTATTCGGAACAACTGCAGTCTGCCCCCGGCTCGGTCGCCCAGGTGCGGGAGAGTGCCGCCGTCCTGGTACGCTACGCGAAGCAGACGGGGACCGCCCTGTTCATCGTCGGTCATGTCACCAAAGAAGGCCAGATCGCCGGCCCCCGGGTACTGGAGCACATGGTGGATACCGTACTCTATTTCGAGGGTGATCCGGGGGGACGTTACCGGGTCCTGCGGGCGGTCAAGAACCGCTTCGGTGCGGTCAATGAGCTGGGCGTGTTCGCCATGCTGGAAACAGGCCTCAAGCCGGTCACCAACCCTTCGGCCATCTTTCTGTCCCGCCACGAAGCCCCCGTCTCCGGCAGCGTCATCATGGTCACCCGCGAGGGGACCAGGCCGCTGATGGTGGAGGTCCAGGCCCTGGTGGCCGAGAGCCACGCCCCGCAGCCCCGCCGCATCACCGTGGGCCTGGAGCAGAACCGTCTCACCATGCTGCTGGCGGTGCTCCATCGCCATGGCGGGCTGGCCCTCTATGATCAGGATGTCTTCGTCAACGTGGTCGGTGGGGTCAGGGTCACCGAGACAGCGGCGGACCTGCCCATGCTGCTGGCGGCCCTGTCCAGTTTCCGCGACCGCCCCCTGCCCCACGAACTGGTGAGCTTCGGCGAGGTGGGACTGGCCGGCGAGATCCGCCCCGTCCCCAACGGCGAGGAACGCCTGCGGGAAGCCGCCAAGCACGGCTTTACCCGAGCCATCGTGCCCATGGGCAACGCGCCCCGAAAGCCCATCGACGGCATGGAGGTGATGTCTGCCAAGCGCCTGGGTGACGTGCTGGACTGGATCTGATCCGTCCCAGGACAAGCAAACTCACCGCCGGGCTTTCCCGCCCCGCCGGATTCCTATAAGTTAGCAGCCTTTCAGGTACATCCCCTTTCAGGCAAGGATCAGAAGTGATGGCGAAAAAGACGCCCCCGCCCACCGACCCCGCCGCCTTCGAGCAGGATCTGGAGGCACTGGAGGCACTGGTCGCCCGCATGGAGCAGGGGGAACTGAGCCTGGAGGCCTCGCTCAAGGAATTCGAACACGGCATCGCCCTTACCCGCCGGTGCCAGCAGGCCCTGACCCAGGCTGAACAGAAGGTCCGCCAACTCACCGAGAGCGGCACCGATATCGACTTTGACACGCCGGGCCAAGGGTCCGATGAGGAAGGAGAACGCTGAGTGGAGTCACGCATTTCCGAACTGCAGCAACGGTTTGAAAACGCCCTGGCCGGTTGGCTGCCGGGGGATGCCATCCTCCCGGCGCGCCTGCACGAGGCCATGCGCTACTCGGCCCTCAACGGCGGCAAGCGCATTCGTCCCATCCTGACCTACGCCACCGGCACCGCCTTGGGCGTCCCCCTGGAACGTCTGGATGGCCCTGCCTGCGCCGTCGAACTGATCCACGTCTACTCCCTCATCCATGATGACCTCCCGGCCATGGACGACGACGACCTGCGCCGCGGTAAACCCACCTGCCACAAGGCCTATGACGAGGCCACCGCAATCCTGGCCGGTGACGCCATGCAGGCCCTGGCCTTCCAGATCCTGGCCGGGGACCCTGCCATGGTGGACGATCCCAGGGCCCGGCTGCGCATGATCGAGCACCTGGCGCGGGCCTCCGGCTCACGAGGCATGGTCGGCGGGCAGGCCATCGATCTAGGCTTCGAAGGACAGACGCCGGATATCGCCCAACTGGAGAACATGCACATCCACAAGACCGGCGCCCTGATCCGGGCCGCAGTGATGCTGGGTTTCAGCAGCTGCCCGGGGGTGGACGAGACGCTGGCCGGCAAGCTGGACTGCTTCGCCAAGTCCATCGGACTGGCCTTCCAGATCCGTGACGATATCCTCGACATCGAAAGCGACACCCAGACCCTGGGCAAGACCCAGGGGGCGGACCAGGCCTTGGGCAAGGCCACCTATCCGGCGATCATCGGCCTGGAGGCGTCCAAGCAGCAGGCCCGGGAACTGGTGGATCGCGCCCTGGACAGCCTCACGGATCTGGATGAAGGCGCCGACCTGCTGCGTTGGATCGCCCGCTACATCATCGAACGCATCCATTGAGCCACCGCCGCGGCACCCAGACCCTGCAGGTTTCGGCTTGCGTGGCTGGGCGCCCCCCCGGATAATGCACTTTTAGCCGGTCGACAGTGAAATGACACAAACCGTTTCGTACCCTCTGCTGTCTCGCATCCATTCGCCGGAAGACGTGCGCAAGTGCTCGCTCAACGAGCTCCCCGTACTGGCGGACGAGTTGCGCGCCTTCCTGCTGGAATCGGTCTCACGCACCGGCGGTCACCTGGCGGCCAATCTGGGCACGGTGGAACTGACCATCGCCCTGCACTACACCTTCGCCACGCCGGAAGACCGACTGGTCTGGGATGTGGGTCATCAGAGCTACACCCACAAGATCCTCAGCGGTCGGCGCGATGCCATGCATACCCTGCGCAAGAAGGATGGCCTGGCCGGCTTCCCCAAGCGGGAAGAGAGTCCCTACGACGCTTTTGGTGTCGGTCACTCCAGCACCTCCATCGGCGCAGCCCTGGGCATGGCCCTGGCGGCCCGCCAGAAAGGGGAAAAACGTAAATCCATCGCCATCATCGGTGACGGCGCCATGACCGCCGGCATGGCCTTCGAGGCCCTCAACCACGCCGGAGATGAAAAGGCCGACCTGCTGGTCATCCTCAACGACAACAACATGTCCATCTCGGCCAATGTGGGCGCGATGAACCGCTATCTGGCCCGTCTGCTGTCCGGCCCCATCTACTCAACCATGCGGGAAGGCAGCAAGAAGGTCCTGGAACACATGCCGCCCATGCGCGAGTTCATGCGCCGTGCCGAAGAGCACGTCAAGGGTATGATCATCCCCGGCACCCTGTTCGAGGAATTGGGCCTGAACTATTACGGCCCCATCGACGGTCATGACGTGGTCAGCCTGGTCAAGATGCTGCGCAACCTGCAAGCTATGGACGGGCCGTTGCTGCTGCATGTAGTGACTCACAAGGGCCGCGGCTACGCCCCGGCGGAAGAAGACCCCTGCACCTACCACGGCGTGGGCAGCTTCGATCCGGAACAGGGCATCCAGAGCGGCAAGAGCGGCGGCGGCACCCCCACCTACACCCAGGTCTTCGGTGACTGGCTATGCGACCAGGCCGCGGCCGACGAGCGCATGGTGGCCATCACCCCGGCCATGTGCGAAGGCTCGGGCATGCGGACCTTCGCTTGCAAATATCCGGAGCGCTACCACGACGTGGGTATCGCCGAACAGCATGCCGTCACCCTGGCGGCCGGCATGGCCTGCGAGGGCCTCAAGCCGGTGGTGGCCATTTATTCCACCTTCCTGCAACGTGCCTACGACCAGCTGATCCACGACGTGGTGCTGCAGGACCTGCCGGTGTTGCTGGCCATCGACCGGGCCGGCGTGGTGGGTCCCGACGGTCCCACCCACGCGGGCAGTTTCGACCTCTCCTTCCTGCGCTGCATCCCCGGCATGGTCATCATGACCCCCTCCGACGAAAATGAATGCCGCCGCATGCTGTCTACCGGCTACCTGCTGGATCAGCCGGCGGCGGTGCGCTATCCCCGCGGCAAGGGAACCGGCGTGACTGTCGACGAAGGTCTGATCCCCCTGCCCTTGGGCGAGGCCGAAATCCGCCGCAAGGGCAAGGACGTGGCCATCCTGGCCTTCGGCACCCTGCTTACCCAGGCCCTGGAAGTAGCCGAACGCCTGGATGCGACAGTGATCAACATGCGTTTCGTCCGTCCCCTGGACGAAACCCGGGTGCTGGAAGCCGCACGCCGCCATGGCCTGATCGTCACCATTGAGGACAATGTGGTCGCCGGTGGCGCCGGCAGTGCCGTGGCCGAGTGCCTGGCACGCCATGACGTGGCCGCCCGCCTGCTCCACTTGGGCCTCCCCGACCGCTTCCAGAGCCATGGCACCCGCGAGGAACTCCTTGCCGATGCGGGGCTGGACGCGGCAGGCATTGAGGCCGCCATCAAGGCACGCCTGTGATCAGCCGGCTTGTGCCGCTCATGACAGTCGCGTAATATCCGACAAAACTGGTAAACAATAGTCCGCCGTGCCCAAATATACACTCAAGGTGCTGACCGATTTCGCGTCGGCACATACACTCCGTGATTATCCGGGGAACTGTTCCCGCCTGCATGGTCATAACTGGAAGGTCGAAGCCGAAGTGGAGGCCACGGTGCTGGATCCCCTGGGCATGGCCGTGGACTTCAAGACCATCAAGTCGCTGGCAAGAGAGATTGCCGGCGAACTGGATCATACCTATCTCAACGATCTGGCACCCTTCCGGGACGTGAATCCCACGGCCGAAAACATTGCGGCCTGGTTCTTCCGGGAGATGGCTGCCCGCCTGAACGCACCGGGCGTCC
Source organism: Ectothiorhodospira lacustris (assembly GCF_022227785.1). Taxonomy (NCBI): domain Bacteria; kingdom Pseudomonadati; phylum Pseudomonadota; class Gammaproteobacteria; order Chromatiales; family Ectothiorhodospiraceae; genus Ectothiorhodospira; species Ectothiorhodospira lacustris. The sequence continues at coordinate 27,402 of NZ_JAJNQM010000003.1, forward strand.
GGGTCAGCGCCATCACCCTGTGGGAGACCGAGCGGGCCTGCGTCCGCTATACGGAAGCGTAGTCAAAGGACACCGTCATGAGCACACCCCTCTCCCCGGCCCGCACCTCGGCCATCCCCGACGTGCAGTCCAGTGCCGATACCCGGCGCATCCCCATCAACAAGGTGGGCATCAAGGACATCCGCCACCCGGTACGAGTGCGGGATCGCACCGGCAAGGAACAGCATACGGTGGCCTCCTTCAACATGTACGTGAACCTGCCCCAGGACTTCAAGGGCACCCACATGTCCCGCTTCGTGGAGATCCTCAATACCCACGAATACGAGATCACCGTGGACTCCTTCAAGAGCATGCTGCATGAGATGGCGGAGCGCCTGGAAGCCGCCACCGGCCACATCGAGATGCGCTTCCCCTTCTTCGTCAACAAGGCGGCACCGGTATCCGGCGTGCAGAGCCTGATGGACTACGAGGTCACCTTCATCGGCGAGATCAGTGACGGCAAGCCATGCATGAACATCCAGGTAGTGGTGCCGGTCACCAGCCTCTGCCCCTGCTCCAAGGGCATCTCCGAATATGGCGCCCACAATCAGCGTTCCCACGTCACCGTCAACGCACGGGTGGAACAGTTCGTCTGGGTGGAGGAACTCATCGACCTGGTGGAATCCCAGGCCTCCTGCGAACTCTACGGACTACTCAAGCGCCCGGATGAGAAGCATGTGACGGAACGGGCCTACGACAATCCCAAGTTCGTGGAAGACCTGGTGCGTGACATTGCCATTCGCCTGAATGCGGATGAGCGGATCAGCGCTTATTCCGTGTCCTCGGAGAATTTCGAGTCCATCCACAACCATTCCGCCTACGCCCTGATCGAGAAGAACAAGGCAGGCTAGCAGGGGCATGGCCATGCCCCTGCTTTCATGGACGCATGGCCCTACCTACCCTTCGCCCCCGGGACTAAACTCCTGCTCGATCCGCTCCAGTACCGCCGCAGCCTCGTTGGCGGAGAGGGCCTGCCCGGTCTGTGAGCGTGGGATCACTCGCACCCACTCACCCGCCTGCCGCAGATGGATCTGGTACTGGGTATCCGACCGTAACCTGGCACTCTCTCCGGTACTGAACAGGCGACTGAGGAACCCACCACCCCGGCGCTCATGGGCCTCCGGCCGGAAGGTCACGTAGTACACGCCTTCACTGCGATCCTGGTCATCCACCAGCAGGGCGGCACGATCCAGCAACACCCCCATGCGGCGCCACAGTCCGGCGAACTCTCCCCGAACCTCCAGGGCCATTTCTCCGTCCGTCTCACTCAGGCGAAGGCCTGGGGTGAGATCGGGAGCCCGTCCCAGCGCCTCGGCGGCCTGCTCGGGTTCCAGCCCCAGATGCACCATCAGGCGCACCAGCATCTCGGCCTCGGCTTCCGGATCGGAGGGGCGGACGCGCCAGCGCACGATGTCTTCCCGCTCGGCCACCTCCTCGACACTGCGGTGACTGACAAAGATCGCCGTGCCGGAATCACCTTGGGGCTCCACCCGCATGCGGTACTGATCCCGAGTGCTGGCATCATAGAAATCCCCGAACAGCCTTCCCAGCAAACCGCGTATACCGCCCTGCATGGGGACCTGAGCACGGGCCTGGAACCACTCGGTTTCCAAAATCCCGAGCACCGGCTCCTCCCGGTTCAGGGGCAACGCCTGAGCCTGGAAAAAGGCCCGCAGCTGGGGCCAGAGATCCACAGGCGACGTGTCTTGCACCTCCAGCCAGCGCACATTGCCTTCACGCCGAAGCTGCAACGTGGCCGCATCCACCAGGACCGGCGTCCGGACCTGGGTGATGGGCGCGTCCCCCCGTACCGGCCGGCGGTCATCCAGGGCACTCGCCCTGGTCGCGGTCTGATCGGGAATACGGAAGCTCGGATCCACGTTCGGGGCCACCAGATCAGGCGGGATCTCCAGGGCACGGGTTTCTTGACTGTCGGCATGACCGTCGCGGGAGCCAAGGCTCCCGCAGGCAGTCAGTACCATGACGGCAGTCAGGCCCGGCAGCAGTATCCAGGCCTTGGCCATAATGCGGTATGTCTTCATGCAGGATAGGTACTCAAAGGTATGCCGGCGGCCCGCAGGGCTTCCCGCAGGGGCTCGCGCAGGTTTTCGGACAGGGGCGTCAGCGGTAGACGAATCCCCTGGGGGATCAGTCCCATCTCGTGCAGGGCCCACTTGACCGGAATGGGGTTTGACTCCAGGAACAGTGCCTCGTGCAGCCCCTTGACGGGGGCATCGGCGGCAACAGCGGCCTCCCTGTCACCGGCCAGTGCCGCGGCACACATGTCGTGCATGGCGCCCGGTGCCACGTTGGCCGTGACCGAGATGACGCCTTTGCCGCCGGCCAGCATGAATTCCAGGCCGGTGGCATCGTCACCACTATACAGATCCAGACGGTCCCCGCACCGTTCCAGCAGGAGGCGAGCCCGCTCAAGGTCACCCGTGGCCTCCTTGAGGCCGACGATGTTGGAGATATCCGCCAGGCGTTCCACGGTTTCAGGCAGCAGGTCCACGGCGGTACGCCCGGGAACATTGTAAAGGATCTGGGGGATGGGCACCGCATCGGCGATGGCACGGTAGTGACGGTACAGACCTTCCTGGGTGGGCTTGTTGTAATAGGGGGTCACCAGCAGGCAGGCATCGACGCCCATCTGCATGGCCACCCGGGTGAGGTCGATGGCCTCGGCCGTGGAATTGGCCCCGGTACCGGCAATCACGGGCACGCGACCGGCCGCAAACTCCATCACCAGACGCAGGACCCGGCAGTGCTCGTCCACATCCAGGGTGGCGGACTCCCCGGTCGTACCCACCGCGACGATGGCGTCGGTCCCCTGACTGATATGGAACTCCACCAACCGCTCCAGCGCCGATTCGGAGATGAAGCCATCCTCCTCCATGGGTGTGACCAGTGCCACCATGCTGCCGTGAAACATCGAAACCTCCGCGCTGAATGCAAGCGGACATAGTAATGTCCGCCCTCCTCACCATCGAGCCATGGGGTGATGCCTGCAGGATTGTTTCCGCGCTGCCGGCGGCGATGTTCTACCGCCGGCCTTAATAGGCGAGGCAACCGGAAACTGATACCCTTTGCTCCATCATCATTGCCTGCCCGTGACCATGCCCCAGCCCACCAAGCATCCACGCACGACCCATCTGGTTATTTCAGCCATGGGAGATGACCGACCGGGACTGGCGGAACACTTGTCGCGGGTGATCCTGGAAAGCGGGTGCAGTATCCAAGACAGCCACATGTCGGCCCTGGGCGGTACATTTGCCGCCCTGATGCTGGTATCGGGCAACTGGAACACCCTGAGCAAGCTGGACGGCGCGATGGCGGCCCTGGGGCGACAGGCGGATCTGGAAATCCTCTCCCGGCGCACGGGGCCGTGTCAGGACACGGGGCCAAGCCTGCCCTATTCCGTGGATGTGGTTTCCCTGGACCAGCCGGGGATCGTGCATCAACTGGTGGGCTTCTTCACCGCCCGCGGGGTGGGCATCCGGGAGCTGAACAGCCACGCCTATGTCGCCTCCCACTCCGGGACACCCATGTTCAATGCCCACATGTCGGTGGAGATCCCCACCACGGAACACATCGCCTCCCTTCGGGAGGATTTTCTGGATTTCTGTGATGAACTGAATCTGGATGGTGTCATCGAACCCATCAAGGGGTAGGTTCGCACCACGCAACGCCTCCCCGCCCGGCTGTTTTTTCAGTGATGGCATGCCCAGGAGACCAGGACCATGACGGACAGCGTGATCGAAACCGGCAAGGCAGTGCCCGATTTTGAACTCCCCGCCACCGGCGGTGAACCCATCCGGCTCTCCAGGCTGCTGGCGGCGGGACCCGTGGTGATCTACTTCTACCCCAAAGACGATACCGCCGGCTGCACCACGGAAGGCAAGGATTTCACCGCCCGGCACGAAGATTTTCGCGCCGCCGGCGTCGCGGTGATCGGGATCTCCCGGGATGCCCTCAAGTCTCACGAAAAGTTCAAGGCCAAACACGGCTTTCCCTTCGAACTGCTTGCCGATGAGTCCGAGGCGGTCTGTGAGCTGTTCGGAGTCATGAAGCTGAAAAACATGTACGGTAAACAGGTACGAGGTATCGAGCGCAGCACCTTTCTCATCGATCGTGACGGCATCCTGCGCCGGGAATGGCGCAAGGTGACAGTGGCCGGCCACGTAGACGAGGTGCTTGAGGCCATCGACGCGCTCTGACCCACCCTCCCCCGTCCCGGAGCCCTCCCATGGTCAAGAAGGAGATCCACGGCAAGCGCCTGTTCGTGTTGGATACCAACGTGCTCATGCATGACCCGGCGGCGCTGTTCCGCTTCAAGGAGCATGATGTATTCCTGCCCATGGTCGTGCTGGAGGAACTGGACAAGGCCAAGAAAGGGGTCTCGGAGGTCGCCCGCAACGTGCGCCAGGCCAGCCGTTTCATCGATGAACTGATGGCTGATGCCAGCCATGCCCAGATTGCCCAGGGACTGTCGCTGGCCGGCGCACGCCTGGGCGATATGGACGCCGCCGGCGGCGGCCGGCTGTTCTTCCAGACCCGGGTATTGTCTTCCCACCTGCCGGACAGCCTACCGGGACGCACCCCGGATCACACCATCTTGGGCACGGCACTGGCCCTGCAGGGAGAACGTCCGGACGAGGCCGTCACCCTGGTCTCCAAGGACATCAACCTGCGCATCAAGGCGGCGGTACTGGGCATCCATGCGGAGGATTACTACAACGACCAGGTCCTGGACGATGTGAATCTGCTCTACCGGGGAACTTGCGAACTGCCGACGGATTTTTGGGACAGCCACGGCCGGTCCATGGAGTCCTGGCAGGAAAGCGGCCGCACGTTCTATCGCGTCACCGGCCCCATGGTGGGCCAGTGGTACCCCAACCAGTGCCTCTATCGGGAAGACGATCCTTCGTTCACCGCCATGGTGCGGAGCCGGGAGGGCGATGCCGCAATAGTGGAACTGGCTCGGGACTACACCGGTTCTCGGCACACGGTCTGGGGTATCCACGCCCGCAACCGGGAGCAGAACTTCGCCCTGAACCTGCTCATGGATCCGGCGGTGGACTTTGTCTCGCTGGTCGGCACCGCCGGCACCGGCAAGACCCTGCTTACCCTGGCGGCGGGTCTGGCGCAGACCCTGGAAGACAACCGTTACCGGGAGATCATCATGACCCGGGTGACGGTACCGGTCGGGGAGGACATCGGCTTTCTGCCCGGCACCGAAGAAGAGAAGATGACCCCATGGATGGGGGCCCTGATGGACAATCTGGAGGTGCTCACCCGCTCGGAAACCGGGGGGGACTGGGGCCGGGCGGCGACCAACGACCTGATCGGAAGCCGGATCAAGATCCGTTCCCTGAACTTCATGCGTGGACGCACCTTCCTCAATCGCTTCATCATTCTGGACGAGGCTCAAAACCTCACCTCAAAGCAGATGAAGACCCTGATCACCCGGGCCGGCCCCGGGACCAAGGTGGTCTGTCTGGGCAACGTGGGTCAGATCGACACCCCCTACCTGACGGAAACCACCTCGGGCCTGACCTATGTGGTGGATCGTTTCAAGGACTGGGCCCACGCCGGCCATGTACTGCTGCAACGAGGTGAACGCTCACGGCTGGCGGATTTTGCCTCTGAGCATCTCTGAACGTCGGTTCAAACCGCCTCATCGTCGTAGCTGGCCGCCTGTTCCTCATGATCGTTTATGTTGTCGTAGCGGGGCCAGGAACGGATCACCGCCTGGATCAGAGTGGCCAGCGGGATGGCGAAGAAGACCCCCCACAGCCCCCACAGCCCACCGAACAGGATCACCGCGGTGATGATGGCCACCGGATGCAGGTTCACCACCTCGGAGAACAGCAGGGGCACCAGCACGTTACCGTCCAGAAACTGGATCACCGCATAGGCGATGAGCACATAGGTGAACTCGCTACTCACCCCGAACTGGAAATAGGCCACCACCGCCACCGGAATGGTGACCAGGGCGGCGCCGATGTAAGGGATGATCACCGATAACCCCACCATGAAGGACAGCAACAGGGCATAGTTGAGGTTGAAATAGATGAAGGTCAGGTAACTGGCGGCCCAGACGATGAGGATCTCCACGAACTTGCCGCGCACATAGCTGGCGATCTTCATGTTCACCTCGGCCCAGACCTCGTTGGCCAGCCCCCGGTCCCGGGGCAGGAAACCGGTGATCCAGCCCAGAATGGCATCCTTGTCCTTGAGCAGGAAGAACACCATGATGGGCACGATGACCAGATAGACCATGATGGTGACCGCATGCATGGCCGATGCCAAGGTCAGGTTCACCACCCGCTGCCCCAGGGCGATGGACTCGGCGCGGATGGCGCCCATGATCTCTCGCACCTGCTCCTCGGTGATGAACTGGGGATAGCGCTCGGGCAATTGCAGCAGGATGTTCTGTCCCTGCACCACCATATTGGGCAGCTCGCGCACCAGCTGTGTGATCTGCTGGCTCATTACCGGCACCACCACCAGCAGGGTGGCCACCAATAGGGCCATGAACACCAGGAAGACCAGGGTGACCGCCGCCATTCTCGGAATACGCCAGCCGTGCAGGCGGCGTACGGCCCCCTCCAGCAGATAGGCAATGATGATGCTGGCCAGCAGCGGCGCCAACAGCTTGCCGGCAAACAGTACCACGGCAAAACCCACCAACAGCAGGAACGCCAGGATCACCACCTGGGGATCGGAAAAATGGCGTTCGTACCAGCGACGCAGGACCGGGATCATTCAGGCTTCTCGCACAGACGCTGATAATGGCGGGCAAACACCGCCTCCAGTTCATCAATCACTTCCACGGCCCCACACCCCTGCATCACATGTTGCGTCATGAGCTGAGAAGTCTCGTTGAGCAGACGCGCCTTGTCCAGCGCGGGATAGGTGGCCGACAGGCGCTTCATGGCCCGGATCACCGTTTCCTCGGCGGGGCGGGGAATGGGTTCCGGTAAGGGGATGGAGACCGGCACCGCCGGAGTGCGGCCGGCAAGAAACTCCGCAAAGGCCAGCAGGGTCTCCTGATCCGGGGCCGACAGGCCACGATACAGGTCCCGCAGACGTCGTTCGGAGGCCGCAGGGGCGCGATGGGTGGAAGGGGGGGGCAGACTCACTTAGGCTCCAGTTTGAGATTAAACACGGGCATCTTGCGACGTTCCTGCATCAGGCCCAGCGCGGTCACCAGGGCCGCCACCACCTGCGCCGTCAAGTCCTGCATCCCCGGCCAGGCCTCTCGGGCCTGCACCAGCAGTTCGGTGATGTTCGGCGGCGGGTTGTGGCCCGGCTCCATGATGATGTCCTCCAGCATGCCCGGCTTGAGCTCGGGGCGGAACAGCAGGCCGTAGGTCATGGGGTCCGGTCGTATCGCCAGCCAGCGGCCCGAGTCATCCACCAGGATCGGGGTGAGTCCTTCAGGCAATGCCACACTGCCGTGGTGCATGACCAGCACCTGCCGCCCATCCACGGCTTCCGCCAGCGGATCACCCTCGCCTGTCACCGTCTTGCGGGCGGTGACGAAACCCGCCCTGAAGGCAGGCTCCCGCGAGGCCTCGCCACCGGACGCCTGCGCCACCAGCAGCCCCCCCATGCCCAGCCCCACCACCGGACGCCGAGCCTTCTGAAAAATACCGATCAGATGCAACTCGTCGGGCACCTGGGGATTGTGGGTCTCGTCGGCGGTGGACCAGGCGCCACCCAACAGCCAGAGGCCATCGAACGGGGCGGCGGAGCCCGGCAGTCCCTGCCCCACGAAGGGACGGAAATAACTGAACCCAATGTCCCGCCGCTCGAGATGGCTCTCGATCAGCCCGAGAAATTCCGCATAGCTGTGCTGTACAACCGCGTAGTTCTTCATGGCGGACTCCCTGCAGGGTCTCGCGGCCTGAAAACACCCGGTCCCGAACCTGCACGATCAAGAAGACAGACAGCGCTCCCCTTCAGCAGCGGACTGGGTTTCGCAGTAATCGCGAGCGAAGGAGAGCAACTCCTCCATGGCCCGCAACCGGAACTTCTGACGCTGATGCACGAACGAAAACTGCCGCGTCAGGGGCGGCTCCAGCGGGATGCCCACCAGACGCGCCAGGGCCAGTTCCTTGTCGATGGTGGAGCGGGAGAGGATGGATACACCCATGCCGGCCTCGACAGCGCCTTTGATCGCCTCGGGGCTGCCCAGTTCCAGGCAGATGGCCAGGGCATTGCGATCCACATCCTGGGCCGCCAGATAGTCCATGATCACCTCGCGGGTGCCGGAGCCTTCCTCCCGGCAGATGAACGGGAACGGCAGGACCTCTGCGATGCTCACGCAATCCTTCGCCGCCAGTGGGTGAGAGGGCGGCACGATGACCACCAGCTGATCCAAGCGACACACCTCCACCTGAAGGTTGCGGTTGGAAACAGGTCCTTCCACCACCCCCAGATCGATGACGTTGTTCTCCACCATGGAGACGATCCCCTCGGAATTGGACACCTTCAGGCGCAGGCTCACCTCCGGGTACTTCTGCTTGAAGTTGCCCAGCAGGGCCGGGAGCATGTACTCGGCAATGGTGGTGCTGGCCCCCAGGGTCAGGGCCCCGGTAATATCGCCCGTGATCTCCCGGATGGCATTATCCATCTCCGCATAGGCCTCGAAGATACGCTCGGCATAGCCGTAGGCGGTCCGGCCGGCCTCCGTGAGGCTGACCCGGTTATGGGTACGATCGAACAGCCGCGTATTGAAATGCTCTTCCAGCTGGCGGACCTGGAAGGTGACCGCCGGCTGAGTCATGTGCAGGGCCTCCGCCGCTTTGGTGAACGACAACAGTCGCGCCACCGTATAGAACACCTGCAGTCGTCGGTCAGCCATGATGGGATATCCCTGATTTCGTCCTACACTCTGATGGTCGGCATCTTGATTGCCGCAGGAGGATACGCATGGGCCGAGACTGGAAGCGCCTGGACCTCAAGGGGGCAGGTCTGCAGCAGATGAATGCCCGCTACGTCCGCGACATGCGCCGCCCTATGGTTGCTTACGGTCTGATGGCCGGTTTCCCGCTGGGCCTGCATCGATTCTATTTGAAGGAGCCCCTCGGCGGGGCGGCTTATCTGCTCCTGACCCTGTGGCTGCTCGCCGGCCTGTTCCTCGGGACCCGGGTCTGGCTGCTGCTACCGGGCCTGGGCCTGCTGGGCGCCCTGGTCTTCGACCTGTTCTGGATCGACCGCCGTATTACACACCTCAACAAGGCCCTGCGCATGCGTCACTTCCTGCAACCGGGACACCGGCCGCCACCGGGCTATCAGGGGCGAAGGGACGCGCCGGAAACGGCAAAGGATCCTTCTCTCGGGGAACAACCGGCTGCGTTCAATCAGCAAGAGGCCATGCTGAGGGCACTGTTGAAGGCCGACAAGGGTCGGCGCACATCGCGTGACAGGACCTGAAAACCATCCGGGAGATCACGGATCGCCCGGACGCCAGATACCGAAGGCCTCCTGAGGGGCGTGTACAGGTTCCGGCGGCACTTGGCGCTGCTGTGCCGCCACGTCCTCGAACACACTCCCCATGAAGGACTGCAGTTGCTCCAGAAACTCCCGGCGCCGATCATCCGGCACATGCTGGCAGGCCAGTAAATAGCCGGTAACGGCGGCCATGTACTGGACCGCGACCAGAGGGTCCCCACAGCGGGGATCGTGACTCGCCAGCACCTCCTGAAGCTGCTGGACCAGTTCACCTGATAATTGCAGTGTTTCGCTCATGGACGAAGCATATGATGAAATGGAAAAATGGAAAAGCCCGAAGGGCGGTCCACCCGCCCCCTCCCCGGTCCTTTTTTCCTTCAGCTCGGACGATCCTTGCCGAAGGTCAGCCCCTCCCCGGCGCAATCCACCACCACGGCGTCACCGGGATGATACTCGCCCCGCAGGATACGCTGGGCCAGCGGGTTTTCCAGTTGCTGCTGAATCGCCCGCTTCAGGGGTCTGGCCCCGTAGACCGGATCGAACCCGGCCTCGCCCAGCCGGTCCAAGGCCGCCTCGGACACCGTGAGCTGCAGGTCGCGCTCCGCCAGGCGGCGGCGCAGATAATCCAGCTGGATGGTGGTGATGGCGCGAATCTGTTCCCGACCCAGAGGGTGGAAGACCACCACCTCATCCACACGATTGATGAACTCGGGGCGGAAATGGGTGCCGACCACCTCCATCACCGCTGCCTTCATCTCGTCGTAGCGTTCCTCTCCGGCCATCTCCTGGATCAACTGGGAACCCAGATTGGAGGTCATCACGATCACGCAGTTGCGAAAATCCACGGTGCGACCCTGGCCATCGGTGAGACGGCCGTCATCAAGCACCTGCAACAGCACGTTGAAGACGTCCGAATGGGCCTTTTCCACCTCATCCAGCAGGATCACCGAGTAGGGCTTGCGCCTGACCGCCTCGGTCAGATAGCCACCTTCTTCGTACCCCACATAGCCCGGCGGGGCACCGATGAGCCGGGCCACGGAATGTTTCTCCATGAATTCCGACATATCGATGCGCACCATGGCCTCTTCGGTGTCGAACAGGAACGCAGCCAGGGCCTTGGTCAGTTCGGTCTTGCCCACCCCGGTGGGGCCCAGGAACAGGAAGGAACCATTGGGGCGGTTGGGATCGGAAAGCCCTGCCCGCGCACGGCGGATGGCGTCGGCGACGGCCTTGACCGCCTCGCCCTGACCCACGACGCGCCGGGTGAGGGCTTCTTCCATGCGCAGCAGCTTTTCCCGCTCACCTTCCAGCATCTTGGAGACGGGGATGCCGGTCCAACGGGACACCACATCAGCGATTTCTTCCTCGGTCACCTTGTTGCGCAACAGTCGCATCTCATGCATTTCCGCCTGGGCGGCCATGTCCAGTTGCCGTTCCAACTCGGGAATGCGGCCGTACTGCAGCTCGGACATGCGGCCCAGGTCGCCGGCCCGGCGGGCGGTCTCCAGTTCCAGACGGGCCCGCTCCAACTCCTCCTTTATGGAGGCGGTGCCGGACAGGGCGGCCTTTTCCGCCTTCCAGATCTCATCCAGGTCCGAATACTCCCGCTCCAGCTTTTCGATCTCCACCTCCAGGGCCTCCAGACGCTTGCGGGAGGCTTCATCGGATTCTTTCTTCAGGGCTTCGCGCTCGATCTTGAGCTGAATCAGACGCCGTTCCAGACGATCCATGCTCTCAGGCTTGGAGTCGATCTCCATGCGGATGCGACTGGCTGCCTCATCCACCAGGTCGATGGCCTTATCCGGTAGCTGCCGATCCGTGATGTAGCGATGGGAGAGGGTCGCGGCGGCGACGATGGCAGGATCCGTGATGTCCACCCCATGATGGACTTCATAGCGTTCCTTCAGGCCGCGCAGGATGGCGATGGTGTCTTCCACATTGGGCTCGTTCACCAGCACTTTCTGAAAACGCCGCTCCAGGGCGGCATCCTTTTCCACGTACTTGCGGTATTCGTCCAGGGTGGTGGCACCGATGCAGTGGAGCTCGCCTCGGGCCAGGGCGGGCTTGAGCATGTTGCCCGCGTCCATGGAGCCTTCCGCCTTGCCGGCACCCACCATGGTGTGCAGCTCGTCGATGAACAGGATCACTCGCCCCTCCTGCTTGGCCAGGTCGCTGAGCACCGCTTTGAGACGCTCTTCGAAATCGCCGCGGAACTTGGCCCCGGCGATGAGTGATCCCATGCCCAGAGACAGCAGCCGCCGGTCCTTGAGACCCTCGGGCACCGCGCCGTCGACGATGCGCTGGGCCAGCCCCTCAACGATGGCGGTCTTGCCCACGCCGGGCTCACCGATGAGAACGGGGTTGTTCTTGGTGCGGCGCTGCAGCACCTGAATGGCACGGCGGATTTCCTCGTCACGACCGATCACCGGATCCAGCTTGCCCTGCTCGGCCCGCTCGGTGAGGTCGATGGTGTATTTTTCCAGGGCCTTGCGCTGTTCCTCCGCGTTGGGGTCCTCCACCCGCTGACCACCGCGCAGATCGTTGACGGCCCGGTCGATGGCCCCCTTGGCCGCCCCGGTCTTTCTGAGCACTTCTCCCAGCTGCCCCTGATGTTCCAGGGCCGCCAGCACGAACAGCTCGGAGGAGATGAACTGGTCCTTGCGATCCTGCGCCAGCTTGTCGCACAGATTCAGTAGCCGGCCCAGGTCGTTGGAGATATGCAGGTCACCGGCGGCCCCCTCCACACTGGGCAGGCGCTCCAGGGCCTCCCCCAACTGGGACCGCAGCAGGTTCACATTGACACCGGCCTGGGCCAGGAGGGGCCGTACCGATCCCCCCGCCTGGTCCAGCAGGGCGATCATCAGATGTATCGGTTCGATCATCTGGTGATCACGGCCCACCGCCAGGGACTGGGCATCGGCCAGTGCCATCTGGAACTTGCTGGTGAATTTGTCCATGCGCATGGTGGCAAAACCCCTTGAGACTATGTCAGATTAATCCTGGATATTGGGCCGGGGCAGCGGGCTTTCAAGCAGGACTGACTTGCAACCCATTTTTATTAACATATAGCTGACCCGGTGATCCATGATGCCGCTATCACGGCATTTCGGAACGTCCCTCCTGTGGCACAATCCAAAGTGATATAAGTCATATCTGCCCTCATTAACCGGTTTTTATAATTTTCGGCGGGCGGCGCTTCACGACGGCGACGGATCCTGCCCGCCCCCCGGAGCCGCCGGGCGATCCGGAACGGGAGCGCGAGGCCGGCCACTTGTTCAGAGGATGTACCGTGTCATCAGTCAGTCAATATCCGGTATCACTCGACCAGCCCCTGGGCGCCGGTACTCCGGGCGTGGGCCGAGATGCCGGAGGCGACTGTCTGGATACCGGCAGCCCCCTGCATGGGGCGGTGGAAACCCTGCTGGGCCGGATCAAGAACTGGTCCTTCCGCAGCGACCACCTGCTGCACCTGAGCGTGCCCGTCCCGAGGACCAGTCCCTTCCGCTGGCTGCAGGCCGCACCGGCCGGCGAGCGCAGCCTGTGGCAGAATCGGGAAGGGGACGAAAGCATCGCCGGCATCGGCATCGCCGTGGAGCTGAGCGCCCGGGAAGCCGCCGCCTATCCTGCCCTGCTGCGCCGGGTCCATGACACCCTCGGTGGACAAGCCACCGCCTTCATCGGCGGCCTCTCCTTCGACGGTCTGCCCGGACGGGATGACTGGGAGGGGTTTCCTGCGGCCCGCTTCGTGCTGCCGGCCATCGAGCTGCGCCGACAGGCGGGACAATACCGCCTGGGCGTCAACCTGCTGGCGGGCTCACGGCGGGATTTCATGACCCGCAAGACGCGACTCATCGCCGCCCTGTGCCACCTGCGTCAGACAACGGCGGACGGTCCGCTCCCTCCGCCGGTCCGCATCACCCGGCGCGTCGATCACATGGATTTTGACACCTGCAGTCGGCATATCGGCAACATCCTCACACACATCACCCAGGGCCTCATCCGCAAGGTGGTGCTGGCCCGACGGGTGGATCTGCAGCTGACTGCCCCCCCACCTGCCTTCCTGACCCTGGAGCGCTGGCACCAGAGCAACCCGGGCAGTTTCTGCTTTGCCATGGAAAACGGAGAACGGTTGTTCATGGGATGCTCCCCGGAGCGGCTGTTCAGTCGCGTGGGCCGCCACGTGTTCACCGAATCCCTGGCCGGCACCGTACGCCGCGGCGGCACGGCACAAGAAGACACGGCACTGGAGCGCATCCTGCTGCAGGACCCCAAGTTAATCCATGAGCATGAACTGGTCACCCGGTATGTGCGCGAGCAGATCGCCCCCTGGATCACACAGATCGAGGGTCCCGCCCAGGCCCGCATCTTCAAGCTGGACCGCATCCAGCACCGTTACCTGCCCATTCACGCCACCCTCAGGGAAGGTGTGCGCGATGACCAGTTGCTGGCCGCCCTGCACCCCACCCCGGCGGTCTGCGGCTTTCCCCGCAGCGAGGCCCGGGACCTGATCAGCCGACAGGAGACCGCCCACCGCGGCTGGTACAGCGGCGTGATCGGCAGGATCTGTCCGCAGCGCTCGGAATTTGCCGTGGCCATCCGTTCCACCCTGCTCCATCGCAACCAGGCACTGTGCTACTCCGGTGTCGGCATCGTGGAAGGCTCCGATCCCGAGGCGGAATGGAACGAGCTGGAAGCCAAGATCGAATCCTTTCTCGCCGTGTTGGAATCCTGAGTGTCAATCATGCGGGCAGCATTCACTCATATCAACGAGGCGTGGGCGCACCTCCTGATAGACCGTCTCTATCAGCACGGCGTCCGCGATATTTGTCTGGCGCCGGGCAGTCGCAGTGCACCGCTGTCCCTGGCGGCCGCCCGCTATCGTGACGACCATCCCGACCTGGGGCTGCATACCCACTTCGATGAGCGGGGCCTGGCCTTCCTGGGTCTGGGGCTATGCAAGGCCGGGCAACGTCCGGTCGCCCTGATCACCACCTCGGGCACCGCCGTACCCAACCTGCACCCGGCCCTGGTGGAGGCCTTCCAGACCCATCAGCCCCTGGTGGCGGTCACCGCCGATCGCCCTGAGGAACTGGTGGGCTGCGGCGCCAACCAGGCCATCGTCCAGCCGGGGATCTTCCAGAGCCATACGCGGGCGGCCCTGAATCTGCCGCCCCCCGACGCCACGCTGTCCGGCGGCTGGCTGGCCCAGCAGCTGGATGCGGTCCTTGCCCGACTGCGAGGACCTGACCGGGGGCCGGTCCACATCAATGTGCCGTTTCGTGAACCGCTCTACGGCACCTCGGACTCCATCGACTTCGGTCCCTGGCTGGCCGACGTGCCGCCGGTGGAAATGTCTCCGCCCCCGCATCCCGGTTTCAGCCTGCACCGGCTCAGGGAGCCGGTGATCTTCGTCGCCGGCCAGCTGGACACCGAAGAGGCTGAGGCGGTCCTGGCCCTGGCCGAAACGGCCTCAGTGCCCATTCTGGCTGACATCGGCAGTCAATTACGTCTCCGGGAGCACCCCTGCGTGCTGGCCCATCCGGACCTGCTGCTGGCGATCACCCACGTCAGGCGCCGTCTCAAGGCCATGCATCAGGTGGTCCAGTTCGGCGGCCGCATTACCAGTAAGCGAATCAACCAATGGCTGGCGTGCTTCCAGGGCCAGTACTGGCTGGTGAGCCCCCATGAGGACGGCCTGGACCCGGAGCACCACGCCACCCAGATACAGGCCTCGATTCCTGAGTTCTGCAACCAGCTCCGAGTCCCGCCTCAGCGGGGGCTGGGTATCGAATCCCTGCAGTCCCAACTCAGCGAACATCTGGAGCTGACGCTGACCTATCCCTTCTCGGAGCCGGCCGCTGCCCGCATCATCGCCGACATGATCCCCGAGAACATGCTGCTGCTGCCCGGCAACAGTCTGAGCATCCGGCTGCTGGACATGGTCGCCCGGCCTGGACGGGGCAATCGCTGCATCACCAACCGGGGGGCCAGCGGCATCGACGGGCTGGTGGCCACGGCCATGGGCCTGGCCATGGGTCATCCAGCCGGGGCGACCCTGCTGATCGGCGATCTGTCCCTGCTCCATGATCTGAACAGCCTGGCACTGGCACCCCGCTGTCACCACCCGCTGATCATCGTGGTCCTCAACAATGACGGCGGCGGGATCTTCAACCTGCTACCCGCCGCGGAACAGAAGGAGCATTTCCAAGCCCTGTTCCAGTTGCCCCATGGCCTGACGTTTCGCAGCGCGGCGGCCCTGTTCGGCCTGGCCTACGCAAACCCGGATTCGGCCGCCGGTTTTGAAAAAACCTATAGCGATGCCTGCCGCAAGGGCGGTGTTACCCTGATCGAACTGAACTTTCCCCACAACCAGAGCAGCCGGATCATCAAGGGCCTGATCAGCGCCCTGGTGGAAGTCCGCTATGAGACATGACCCGGCAACCCGTCATAGCGTCACTGGGCGCCGTCCATCACCCCACCCTGGTCCTGCTCCACGGCTTCATGGGCAGCGGCCATGACTGGCTGCAAACGGCCCGGCTACTTTCAGACCGGTACCACTGCCTGATGCCCGACCTGCCGGGCCATGCCGGTCAATCCCTTTCCGCGGACCTGAACTTCGAGGAGTATTGTGAACGGCTCTGGCAGCAACTGGCGCCGGCACTGCCTCCGCACGTCGGCCTGGCGGGCTATTCCATGGGTGGGCGCATAGCCGCCTGGCTGGCAATCCGCCATCCCGAACGCATCGCCGTCCTACTCCTGGAGGGCGCCCACCCGGGCCTGAATAGCGAAACGGAGCGGCTGGCGCGGCGGCGCCATGACGAGGCCTGGGCCCGGCGGCTCGAACAGGAACCCTGGCCCCGGGTCCTGGAGGACTGGTATCAGCAACCGGTGTTTGCCGACCTGTCCCCCGCCCAGCGTGATGCCTTCGTCCAGGCCCGATCCTGTCAGAACCCGATGACACTGGCCCGGGTACTGCGTGCCGCTGGTCTGAGTGGTCAGCCGGATCTTCGCCCCGGTCTGGCTGGACTGACCTGTGCCCGGGCCTTCATCGCAGGCACCCGGGACACCAAATTCAGCGCCCTGGGGCAGGGGCTGACCCATGCCTGCCCGGGGCTTGAACTTGTCAAACTGGACGGTCTGGGGCATAACTGCCACGCTCAGGCACCCGAGCAGGTGGCCGCCGTCATGCGCCGACTCTGCCATCCCATGCACTTCACACAAACGAGTACAGCATCCTCATGAGTACAGCAGCAGTCTCTTCCATCACCCCGGCACTGGACTGGCAGGACCATTCGGCCCCTTATGAAGATATCCTGTACCACAAAGCCGAGGGCATCGCGAAAATCACCATCAATCGCCCGGAGGTCCGCAACGCCTTCCGTCCCCGGACGGTCAAGGAACTGCGCCAGGCCCTGTCGGATGCCCGCTTTGACGAAGCGGTCGGCGTCATCGTCCTCACCGGCCGGGGGGATCTGGCCTTCTGCTCCGGGGGTGATCAGCGAGTCCGCGGTGATTCCGGCTACCAGGATGAACAGGGCGTCCATCATCTGAACGTATTGGACCTGCAGAAAGAAATCCGCTCCTGCCCCAAGCCGGTGATCGCCATGGTGGCCGGCTACGCCATCGGCGGCGGCCATGTGCTGCACCTGATCTGCGACCTGAGCATTGCCGCGGACAATGCCCGCTTCGGCCAGACCGGCCCCAAGGTGGGCTCCTTTGACGGCGGCTTCGGTGCCAGCTATATGGCCAGTGTGGTGGGCCAGAAAAAGGCCCGGGAGATCTGGTTCCTGTGCCGTCAGTACGATGCCCGGGAGGCCCTGGACATGGGTCTGGTCAATACCGTGGTTCCGCTGGCGCAACTGGAGCAGGAGACCGTGGCCTGGTGTCGCCGGATCTTGGAGCACTCCCCCATCGCCCTGCGGATGCTCAAATCCGCCTTCAATGCCGGGGTCGACGGCCAGGCCGGCATCCAGGAACTGGCCGGCAACGCCACCATGCTCTTCTATATGACCGAAGAGGGACAGGAAGGCCGCAACGCCTATCTGGAGAAGCGCCAGCCCGATTTCCGTAAATTCAGACGCCAGCCCTGACCCGTGCCGGCCCCTCTTCATGGAGAGGGGCGCAAACCCGGGGCTGGCCACCGACAGGAACGGACCACCCATGGAAGCACGCCCCCCTCATGAAATGCGGCTCTGGCGTTTCTCCCTTCCCCTCAGGCAGCCATTGCCCATGCCGGGGCACCGCCTGACCCAACGAGAGGGACTGTTGCTGGAGTGGTGTCGTCCCCGCGCGGACAGCCTCTGGTCCGAAATCAGCCCCCTGCCCGGTTTCAGCCAGGCCACGCTGGATCAGTGCCTGCAGCAGATCCGGCAGATCCTGGACCGGGGCGGCGCACCGGTCGACCGCTTCCGTCATCTGCCGACCACGACCGCACCGGAAGTGCGTTTCGGCCTGGAAGCCGGGCTGCTGCAATGGACTCAACACCTGCCACCAGCGGCCTCGGTCCCGCGGTGCTGCCTGATCCGTCACGACGACGCCCTGGACCTTGCGGATGATCCGGAACCCCTTTGCTTCAAACTCAAGGTGGGACGTGACGCCCTGGCGACGGATATCGACAGGATCCAGCATGTGGCGGCACAACTTGCCGAAGGCCAGTGGCTGCGTCTGGATGCCAACCGTTCCTGGAACCTGGAACAGGCCGAAACGCTCTGTCAGGCCATTGACCGGCAACGGATTCAATTCATCGAGGAACCCCTGCGGGCCGGCAGCGACTACCGACAGTGGTGGCCGCACACCGGCATCCCCTTCGCCTGGGATGAGACCTTGAGAGAGGGGAAGACACCCGATCTGTGGACACCGGGACTGGGCGCCCTGGTCATCAAGCCCATGCTCACCGGCCTGAACCGCAGCAGCATCCTGGTTCATCAGGCCCGCCGACGAGGCATTCCCGCCATTCTCAGTGCCGCCTACGAAAGCAATCTCAGCCTGGACCTCTATGCACGCCTCGTCCACCACTGGGACATCCGGGGTCCCCAAGGTCTGGATACCTTCGGTATATTTGCCCGGGCACTGCTGATGCCCATTCTCAGCCAACCGGAACACCACGCATTGCCGATCACACCACAAGCCGAACTGGAATACCTTGGATGCTGGACATGAGCCCCCACCCGCCCTGTGCCGACATGCCCTGCCTGCTGCAGAAGGCAGGCAGACGTCATGCCGAAGAACCCGCCATCATCACCCCCGAAGACAGCCTGAGCTTCGCCGAGTTGGAGGCACGGGTGGATCAGCGGGCCATAACCTTTCTGGCCCGGGGTGTTCAGGCCGGAGACTGGATTGCCCTGCGCACCCGGGCTACGGTGGCCGGCGTCATCGACCTGCTGGCCGTACTCCGCAGCGGCGCCTGTCTGTTACCCGTCAATCCGGCAATACCGGAAACCCCGCTGGGCACATTGCTGCAAGAACAGGGTATCCGCTGGCTGGTTCGGGAGCCTGGTCGGCCCCTCCAACCAAGCGTCAGGATCGATCGGGATGTCACCACCTCGGCCCCGCCACCTGCCGCCATGGCGCTACGCCACCGATTTCAGGCACACACACCTTGCACGGGCATCCTGACCTCCGGCTCCACCGGCCGGCCGAAGCTGGCCGTCCACAGCTATGCCAACCATGTCCTCAGTGCGGCCGGTTCTGCGGCACTCATCCCGTTGTGGCCGGGAGACCGGTACCTGCTATCCCTGCCTACCTACCATGTGGGTGGCCTGGCCATCGTGTTTCGCTGCCTGCTGGGGGGCGCAGCCCTGGTGCTGGACGGGCGTGCCGAGAATGCTGGCTTTCTGCTGCACATGGGCGTCACCCATGTCTCCATGGTGGAAACCCAGCTACACCGTCTGCTGAAGCAGGGAAACCCTGCTTCTTCGACCCTGCGGTGCCTGCTCTTGGGGGGAGGACCGGTGCGTGCCTCCCTGCTGGAACAGGCACGCCGGCAGGGCCTGCCCTGCTGGACCAGCTATGGGCTGACCGAAATGAGTTCCCAGGTGATCGCCCAGCCCCCGGAAGGGCCGGCCCGCATCCTGCCGCACCGGGAATGCCGTCTGGACGCCGATGGCGAGATCCTGGTCCGCGGCGGCACCCTGTTCCTGGGGTATCGGGACTCGGGCGGCATCCTCCCCTCGACCGACGGGGAAGGCTGGTTCCATACCCGTGACCTGGGCCGATGGGAGGACGGCCGTTTCCAGGTGGTGGGGAGACTGGACAATCAGTTCATAAGCGGTGGTGAAAACATTCAGCCGGAAGCCATTGAGCACCTGCTGCATACCCACCCCGATATCCTCCGGGCGGTGGTGGTGCCGCGACAGGACGCAGAGTTCGGCCACCGTCCCGTGGCCTTCATCCAGTCCAACGCGGAACTGGACGACCATGCCCTGCGCACCTGGCTCAGGGAACAACTCAAGCCCTTCATGGTGCCGACGACCTTCTTGCCCATGCCGCCCACCGGCGATCTCAAGATTCAGCGCCGAGAATTGATCCGGCTGGCCAATACCCCGCATCCTCGGGAGCGCTGACCATGATGCCACTGTGGCAACGCCCCATAGACCTCGAGGCGATCAATGCCGTCCACCAAGGCACCCTCATGGAAGCCCTGGGGATCGAGATCACCCGAATCACCGACACGGCCCTGTTCGGGACGCTACCTGTGGACGCACGTACCCGCCAACCCCATGGTCTGCTCCACGGCGGTGCCTCCGTGGCCCTGGCCGAAACCCTGGGCAGCGTGGCCGCCAACCTGGCGGCGCCTCCGGGATGGATGGCGGCGGGCATGGAGATCAGCGCCAGTCATCTCAAGTCCGTCCGCCACGGCCGGATCCTCGGCTGTGCCCGGCCACTACACCTGGGACGCAACACCCAAGTCTGGGAGATCCGGCTGGAGGACGAGGCAGAGACAATCGTCTGCGTCTGCCGACTGACGGTGCTGCTCAGGGAACGATCTTCCTCGTCGGCGCCCTGACACCCAAACCTGTCAAACACAGACGTTCATCAAGGCAGGAGAAAAACCCCGTATAGTAAAGTGACAAGCCCTCACCGGAGATCTCCCATGGCGACACCCGGCACCTCGAAGACACCCGCAGACAATGCGATCAGCCCGGATGCCCTGACCCTGGTTTTCGGCGCCAGCGGCTACATCGGCAGTAATCTGGTACCCCGCCTGCTGGACCGGGGCATCCGGGTTCGGGCCTGCTCACGTACGCTGAGCGTGCTGGAGGCCCGGGGCTGGACGGGGGCCGAACTGGTCCCGGCCGACGCCCTCAAGCCCGAGACCCTGGGGCCGGCCCTCAAGGATGTCCAGATCGCCTACTATCTGGTCCATTCCATGGGTGCCGGTAAGTCCTTTGGCCGTCTGGATCTGGAGGCGGCAAGGAATTTTGCCCAAGCCGCCGCCGAGGCCGGTGTCCGGCGCATCGTCTACCTGGGCGGGCTGGCCCCGGCCTCCGCCCGCAGCGAGCATATCGTCTCCCGGCGCCTCACCGGTGACGAACTGCGCAAGGGCAGCGTCCCGGTCACCGAACTGCGCGCGGGCATCATCGTCGGCCCCGGCTCGGCGGCCTTTGAAGTGATGCGCGATCTGGTCCTGCATCTGCCGGTCATGGTCACCCCCAAGTGGGTCTCCCGCATGTCCCCACCCATCGCCTTGGATAATCTGCTCGACTACCTGGAGCGCGCCCCCCGCATCCCGGAGGCCGCCGGCGAGATCCTGGACACCGGTGGTCCTGAGTACCTCACCTACGCGGACATGATGCGCACCCTGGCTGAGGAGGCCGGGCGCAGACCGCCCCGGATCGTCCCGGTCCCGCTGCTGTCACCCAAACTGTCCTCCTATTGGCTGCGCCTGGTCACCTCCGTGCCCACCGCCATCGCCCAGGCGCTGATCGAAGGTCTCAAGGAAGACTATGTGGCCGATGATGTGCGTACCCGCAGTCTCATGCCCCAGGACCTGATGGATTTTCGCACTGCGGTGCGCGCCACCTTCGCAGCCGAACAATCCCACGCGGTCGCCGCCCGCTGGACCGAAGGGGCATTCATGTTCCGTGACTACCGGGTGGACTACGCCTATTACGCCAAGCGGGCCTGTGGCAGCGCCCTGGCTCGGGCGACCCCGACCCAGGTCTGGGAGGTAGTCAGTCGCATCGGCGGAGAAAATCGCTACTTTGCCTATGAGACCCTGTGGAAGCTCCGCGAAGGCATCGACTGGCTGCTGGGAGGCCCCGGCCGCAACTATGGGCGCCGTCACCCAACCGAACTGCGCCTCGGCGACATGGTGGACTCCTGGCGGGTGATGGCCATCGAACAGGAAAGACGCCTCACCCTGGGATTCGGGATGCGCGCCCCCGGGGCGGGTGTCCTGGAAATCGAACTGATGCCGGAGGACCAGGGAACCCGGATCACCGTTACCAACTACTGGCACCCGGCCGGTGTGTGGGGGCTACTGTACTGGTACCTGATGGCACCGGCCCATGCCTTTGTCTTCAAGGGGCTGGCCGAGGGGATCGCCCGGCGGGCCGAAACCGTCCCGTCTCTTGACCCATCCGGCGGTGTTTGACATAACCACGCGGGGTCTTTCTTACCCCGCCGTTCATGGGAGCTGATTACCAGATGCCGGTCGTTGATCATGACATGCTGTTTCCGGCGGAACAGGAAGAAGTCTTCGGGATGATCCGTCGAGTGGATGAGTTTCCGCGCTACGCCGATGCCGTGGAATCCGTCACGCCCCTGAACGAGAAGACCTATCGCTGGCAGGTCCGCGCCAACGGCATGGTCTTTCATTGGGATGTGACCATCGTCGACGAGAAGCCGCCGCACATGATCCGCTGGCAGTCCCTCAGCGGTATCCGCAATACCGGGCACTATCGCTTTTCCTCCGTCCCCGGAGGCACTCGGGTGCAACTCACCATTGAATACCATCTGCCCACCCGACTGCTGGACAAGACCGTGGGCCGAGTGGCCAGACCGATCATTCATCACATCAGTCGCCAGGCCTTCGAACGCATCCGCCGTTCCTTGATCGAAGACCAGGCGGCGCAGCGCCGCAATGGCCCGCCCCCATCAAAGACATAACGTCGCGGCGCACGTCACCCTCCCTTTGCACTGGAACCCTGCATGGACAAACAGCAACGCATCATCCAGATGTTCAACGACATCTCCCCTACCTACGACAAACTGAACCGCATTCTCAGCTTCGGGGTGGACCGGCAGTGGCGCCGCAACGGATGCCGGGCAGCCATGCAGATCCACGGCGGTCCGGTGCGGCACCTGGTGGATGTGGCCACCGGCACAGGCGACCTGATCCTGTTCTGGCGCGAAGCGGCGGCATTCTGTGGAACGACCATCGAACGGGCCACCGGCGTGGACCCGGCGGTAGGGATGCTGGAACTGGCCCGCCGTAAGGTGGATGATGCGACGTTCATGGAGGCGCCGGCCACTGCCCTGCCCCTGGAGGATGGGAGCGCCGACCTGGTGAGCATCAGCTACGGCATTCGCAACGTGCTCGACGTGGAAGGCGCCCTGAGGGAGTTTCACCGGGTGCTGGCACCGGGCGGGCTGGCGGTGATCCTGGAGTTCATGAGCCATGAAAAACTCACGCTGATGGATCGGATGAACCGCCTGTACATGAGCAAGGTGCTGCCCCGTGTCGGTGCCATGATTTCCCGGGACAAGGAGGCCTACACCTATCTGCCGGAGTCCATCCAGGGCTTCATGAGCACACAGCAACTCTGTGACAAACTCACCCAGGCCGGGTTTGAGTTGGTGGAGGTCAAGGATGAATTTCTGGGAATCTCGACGCGCTTCATCGCCCGCAAACCGGGGGCATCCGCCACCATGTGATGTGCCGGATGTCAGGGCACATGATCCGATTGCCATCAAGCATTTCAGGCTGAATCGCGGCCTGACAACATCGATTTCAGAGACAAAATAGGGAGACACCCATGCGGGTAGCCATTATCGGGGCCGGTATCAGCGGTCTGGCCACGGCCTTTTATCTGCAACGCGCCCGAAGCGATGCGGAGATTGTAATCTACGAAGCCAACCCCCACGTGGGTGGCACCCTGCACACCATTGACATCGAAGGCTTTCGCTTTGAGGAAGGCGGCAACGGTTTTCTGAGCAACAAACCGGACATGCTGCAACTGGTCACGGACTGCGGCGCCGGCGACGTGCTCATGCGCAGTCAGGATGCCTCCCGCAGACGCTTCATTTACACCGACCGCATGCACCCCATGCCCGACTCTCCGGGCAAATTCCTCAAGACCGAACTGCTCAACTGGCCGCAGAAACTGCGGGTGATGGGCGAGTTGTTCATCCGCCCCAAGCGGGATGACAGCGATGAAACCCTGCAGTCCTTCGGCTACCGTCGTCTGGGCAAGGCCTTCACCGACATCTTCCTGGATGCCATGACTGCCGGCATTTACGGCACCACCGCCGACCGGGTCTCCGTGAAGGCCGCCTTCCCCCTGGTGACGGAGTTGGAACGCAAGCATGGCGGCTTGTTCAAGGGCATGATCGCCCGCCGCAAGCAGAGCGCCGGCCCCGGCGGCGTGCTGATGAGTTTCAAGGGTGGCATGAATGCCCTGACGGAACATCTGCATAAGACGATCAAGGCCGAATGGCACCTGGACACACCGGTGGAAGCCGTGGTTCAAGAAGGCAAGGGTTTCCGGGTCGAAGCCGGCGACCAGTCGGCTACCGTGGATCAGGTGATCCTGGCCGTGCCGGCCCATGCGGCCGCCCGCATCCTGGCAGGGTTGGATCAGGAACTGGAACGGCAGTTGGATGCGGTCAACTACGCCCCCATCGCCGTGGTGGGCTTCGGCTGGAAGCACCTGGATCATCCTCTGGACGGCTTCGGGGTACTGACCACGGCTGCCGCCCGCATGCCTTTCCTCGGCATCCTTTGGGACAGTTCCATCTTCCCTGATCGCGCCCCGGAAGGCATGAAATGCGTGCGCGTGATGCTGGGCGGACAACGGGATCCACACATGGTCGACCTGGATGACGACGCCCTCATTGCCCACGCGCGCGACGGCGTCAGCAAGGCCCTGGGGATCGATGTCTCGCCTGACGTACAGTTCGTGAAGAAATGGCCGCGGGGTCTGCCTGGGTATCCGGTGGGTCACATCGAAGCTATGGATCGTCTGATGGCACACGTGGGCCGTTATCCGGGCCTGCACCTGACCGGCAACGCGTACCGGGGCATCGCCATGAACGACTGCGCCCGCAACGGCCGCCTGACCGGCGAGGCCGCCGCCCTGCTGGGAGAGAAAAAGTTCTGAGTAGGCCCTGAAAAAGCCCCTGACCGTGACGCCCGAGAAGGCCGCATACCCCCCCGACGGAAGCGCTCCTTACCGTCGGGTCCCACCCTTTTGCCTTCTGCCCTCTTGCCGTCGCTCTGCTCTCTTGCCGTCACGCCCGCCCCCCTGTCGTCACTCCCGCGCAAGCGGGAGTCCAGGGTGTTGAGTCTGCCGATGGATTCCCGCCTTCGCGGGAATGACGATCTGCAGGGCAGCACTGGACTCACTGCTCGGGAGACTGATGGATTCCCGCTTTCGCGGGAATGACGCGGCGGTGGCGGGAATGACGGTATGGAGTCCTGCCCGGGGTTGGCGGGAGCGCGAGGGCTGTGTGGCTTAGGGGCCGACGAGGCGGGGTGGCCTGAATTGCGGGCAAGAAAAAACCCCGACCGGTTGCCCGATCGGGGTTTGGAATAAGTGCCTGGCAGTGACCTACTTTCACATGGGGAGGCCCCACACTATCATCGGCGCTGAACCGTTTCACTTCCGAGTTCGAGATGGGATCGGGTGGTTCCGGTTCGCCATGGCCGCCAGGCAAAACTGACTGCTGATGCTGAATTTTTCAACATCGGCAAAATCGGGAAAACATCAGGCATGTCATGTCGTTGCAACTACACACCCTCAAACTGCTTGGGTGTTATATGGTCAAGCCTCACGGGCAATTAGTACGGGTTAGCTTCACACATTACTGCGCTTCCACACCCCGCCTATCAACGTCGTAGTCTTCGACGACCCTTAAGGGGCATCAAGTGCCCAGGGAGATCTCATCTTGAGGAAGGCTTCCCGCTTAGATGCTTTCAGCGGTTATCCCGTCCGTACGTAGCTACCCGGCAATGCCACTGGCGTGACAACCGGAACACCAGAGGTACGTCCACTCCGGTCCTCTCGTACTAGGAGCAGATCCTCTCAAATCTCCGACGCCCACGGCAGATAGGGACCGAACTGTCTCACGACGTTCTAAACCCAGCTCGCGTACCACTTTAAATGGCGAACAGCCATACCCTTGGGACCTGCTTCAGCCCCAGGATGTGATGAGCCGACATCGAGGTGCCAAACACCGCCGTCGATATGGACTCTTGGGCGGTATCAGCCTGTTATCCCCGGAGTACCTTTTATCCGTTGAGCGATGGCCCTTCCATTCAGAACCACCGGATCACTAAGACCTGCTTTCGCACCTGCTCGACGTGTCTGTCTCGCAGTCAAGCACCCTTGTGCCTTTGCACTCAATGCGCGATTTCCGACCGCGCTGAGGGTACCTTCGCGCTCCTCCGTTACTCTTTAGGAGGAGACCGCCCCAGTCAAACTACCCACCACACACGGTCCCTGTCCTGGATAACAGGACGAGGTTAGAACTCCAAACATGCCAGGGTGGTATTTCAAGGTCGGCTCCACCGAAACTGGCGTTCCGGTTTCAATGCCTCCCACCTATCCTACACAAGCAGGTTCAAAGTTCAGTGTGAAGCTGTAGTAAAGGTTCACGGGGTCTTTCCGTCTAGCCGCGGGTACACTGCATCTTCACAGCGATTTCAATTTCACTGAGTCCCAGGTGGAGACAGTGCCGCCATCGTTACGCCATTCGTGCAGGTCGGAACTTACCCGACAAGGAATTTCGCTACCTTAGGACCGTTATAGTTACGGCCGCCGTTTACCGGGGCTTCGATCAAGAGCTTCGCCTTGCGGCTGACCCCATCAATTAACCTTCCGGCACCGGGCAGGCGTCACACCCTATACGTCCTCTTTCGAGTTTGCAGAGTGCTGTGTTTTTAATAAACAGTCGCAGCGGCCTGGTCTCTGCGGCCCCCAGCAGCTACAGGCGCAAGGCCTTTCACCACCAGAGGCGTACCTTCTCCCGAAGTTACGGTACCATTTTGCCTAGTTCCTTCACCTGGGTTCTCTCAAGCGCCTTGGGATTCTCACCCTGCCCACCTGTGTCGGTTTCGGGTACGGTCACACCGTGTCTGAAGCTTAGAGGCTTTTCTTGGAAGCTGAGCATCAATCACTTCGCTCCACATGGGAGCTCGTCATCACGCCTCAGGATTGTGCCTCCGGATTTGCCTGGAAGCACTCCCTACACGCTTAAACCGGACACCAACTGCCGGCTGATCTAGCTTTCTCCGTCCCCCCATCGCAACATGGTGCGGTACAGGAATATTAACCTGTTTCCCATCGACTACGCATTTCTGCCTCGCCTTAGGGGCCGACTAACCCTGCGCCGATTGACGTTGCGCAGGAAACCTTGGGCTTTCGGCGGATGGGGTTTTCACCCATCTTATCGTTACTCATGTCAGCATTCGCACTTCCGATACCTCCAGCATGCCTTACAGCACACCTTCGCAGGCCTACGGAACGCTCCTCTACCACGCCACTTTCGTGGCGTCCGCAGCTTCGGTACATGGCTTAAGCCCCGTTGAATCTTCCGCGCGGGCCGACTCGACCAGTGAGCTATTACGCTTTCTTTAAAGGATGGCTGCTTCTAAGCCAACCTCCTGGCTGTTTCTGCCTTCCCACATCGTTTCCCACTGAGCCATGATTTTGGGACCTTAGCTGGCGGTCTGGGTTGTTTCCCTCTCCACGACGGAAGTTAGCTCCCGCCGTGTGTCTCCCATGATTGCACTTCCTGGTATTCGGAGTTTGCAATGGGTTGGTAAGTCGGGATGACCCCCTAGCCATAACAGTGCTCTACCCCCAGGAGTGAGACATGAGGCGCTACCTAAATAGCTTTCGAGGAGAACCAGCTATCTCCGGGCTTGATTAGCC